>JBIIQL010000510.1:0-3228 GCA_044342095.1 Pirellulales bacterium | reverse complement strand
AGGCCGAAGAAGGTGACGCCGATCGTGAGCAGCGCCATGATGGCCGGGCCGGTGCCGAACCAGTAGGCGACGAGCATCAGGGCGATATTGCCACCGAAAAAGGAGTGGCGGGGCCCGACGATCGGGTCGAGCCACCAGCGGATGGCGGTGACGCCGATCACCACCAGCATCGCCAAGCCGTATCGCACGGCGGGCGGATGGCGATTCGGATCGGGGTTCATGGCCATCGGCGGCCTCACGGAAACGAGCCGGAGGCGGCCAGGAAAACGAAATCCGCCAAGTGGGGCTGCTGGGATTCGAACCCAGGACCTACGGATTAAAAGTCCGCTGCTCTAACCAGCTGAGCTACAGCCCCACGACCATCCTACCGAGGCTTTTCAGCCGGGCAACGGCCTCGCAAGACGGCCGAAGACCGGGGAAGAACGGCGATTCCGGGAGCGTCGATGACGCCAACGCTTCGTCGCCCAGCACGACATCGGGCTTCGCCGACGGCGAGTGAGCGGCGGGCACGCTGGGCCGACGTCTGAAGAGCCGGTGCGACAGCGGGGCGTGCCAGGCGACGGACTCACCTCGTTCGATCGGCGAAGGGGCCAACACCGAACGGCCAGTGCCACGGCGGCACAGATCGGTTGCAGAACACCCACCAGCCAGAAGGAACCGCGAGGGATGGATTCCAGGGAAAGAGAACCCCGGAAATGCCCGAGAGAGGACTTGAACCTCCACCCAGTTACCTGGACAAGAACCTGAATCTTGCGCGTCTGCCAATTCCGCCACTCGGGCAAGTGGCCGCTTTCGCGACCCCCGAATGCTAGCAGGGGCCGGATCGGAAACAAGGCGCCCCGGCCACCGCCGCTCGCGGCGGATTCCGGCATGGCCCCCCTCGCCCTTGGGAGGCTAAAAACCGCTCGATTCGCCCCGCCTTCCGCCAGCCCACGGAGCGCCCCATGCCCTCGCAGCCCGCCGCGGCGGTGATCGTCATCCCCGCCCGCCTCTCGAGCACCCGCCTCCCCCGGAAGATGCTCCTCGCCGAGAGCGGCAAGACCCTCATCGAACACACCTGGCACGCCGCCCGGGCCTCCTCCCAAGCCGCACGCGTGATCGTTGCCACCGACAGCGACGAGATCGCCGCCGCCGTGACCGCCTTCGGTGGCGAGGCCGTCATGACTTCAGAATCTGCACCCAGCGGCACCGCCCGGATCGTCGAGGCCCTCGGCACCCTCGACAACGCCGACGTGATCGTGAACGTGCAGGGGGACGAGCCGGAAATCTCCGCCGCCGCCATCGATGCCGCCATCGACCTCCTCAACCGCTGCCCCTCCGCCGGCATCGCCACCCTCGTGACGCCCATCCGCTCGATCGACCTCCTCGACGACCCCTCCGCCGTCAAAGCCGAGCTGACCCCGTGGCGCGAGCCGGGCACGAACGGCTCCTGGCTCCCCGGCCCGGAAAGCGCCGGCGCCTGGCGGGCCATCACCTTCAGCCGCTCCCGCCTCCCCGCCGCCCGCGAATGGAACGAAAAGCTCCTGAGTACCACGCCGCCGCTGTGGTGGCAGCATGTCGGCCTCTATGCCTACAGGCGGAGCGTCCTCGAAAGCTGGGATGCGCTCCCCGAATCGCGCCTCGCGGCGCTTGAGAGCCTCGAACAACTGCGGCCGCTCGAAGCCGGCATCCCGATCGCCGCCCACGCGATCGACCACGCCGCCAAGGGGATCGATACGCCGCGAGACTACGCCGCCTTCGTCGATCGCTGCAGGCGCCGCTAGCCGTCAGCTCTTCTCGACCGGCACGAGCAACACGCTCGACGGCACGCCGGTGAGGACCGCTTCGGAGGTGCTCCCGAGAAGCCAACGCGTGACCGCATCGGACGGGGTGCGGCCGAGGATGACGAGATTGTCGCCATGATCGCGGACATGAGCCCGGATCTGGTCGCCCGGATTCCCCTGGGCCACGATCGGGGCCTTACCAGCGAACGCCGGTGGCAGCCGCTTCTGAAACCCATCGAGCGCCTTCGAGAGCGTGCCGACTTCGTCGTCGTGCTCCTGCTGCCAGGCCGACGCGATCGCCTCCGACTGCGGATCACGCACCTTCTTCTCGAGCCACGACGGCAGCGGCCCGGCGAGAAGCGACTCCGCCACGCCGATCACTTCGCCCTTCGTGTCGGTCGGCCAGCGGAGCATGCTGACGACCGCGGACACGGCCGGCGCACTGGCGGCGAGATGGCAGGCGATCGGCCGGATCGGCTCGCCGGCAGCGGGCGCGTTGCGAACGACGAGGACCGGCAGCGTCGAGCCATGGACCACCGCCCGCGACACGCTCCCGAGGAGGAAGCGCTCGAGCGACGACGTGTTGCTCGCACCGACGACGACGAGATCGGCCTTCCAGCCGATCGCCGCTTCGAGAATCCCGGCCGCTGCCGACTTCGTGCTCACGATCGCCTCGACCGGGCGGGCAAACGGCTGCGGCAGCCGGGCCTCGGCCTCGTCGAAGAGCGCCTTGCTCGCCCCCTCGACGAGCGTCTGCCCCCAGGGGAGGCGACGCTGGAGTTCGGCGGGGGAAAAATAGATCGCCACCTCGTCGGCACGCGGATCGACGAGCCGGCCGACGAGCGAGACAGCCTCCATCGAAGAGGGCGACCCGTCGACACCGATGAGGATCTTCATGACTGGCTCCGGCTGGCAAAAAGAGGCGCGGATACGAACGGGGCCGTGACGGCGTTCCCCGGAAATCATTCTACCCGAGAATCGGTGCCCCCCGCCGGGGCAACCGATCAGGCAATCGTCACCTTCGACGCCTCGCCCGGCACCTCGCGAACCAGCCGCGGCACGCCGTAACCAGAGAGCGTCTGCCGGAGGGCGTCGATGAGCCCGACGGCCTTTTCTTCCGAGACGTCGAAGTGGGCGGTGCCGACGACCCGGTCGGGGAGGTGGAGATAGTAGGGGAGAACACCGATGGCGAGCAGCCGCTCGGAGAGCCCGAGGAGTGTCGGCAGGGTGTCGTTGACCCCGGCAAGGAGAACCGCCTGATTGAGAAGGATCGCCCGGGCCGAAGCCAAGTCGCGGAGGGCTGCGGCCTGATCGGGGCCGAGCTCCGCCGGATGGTTGGCATGGATGACGACGACGGCCGGCGCCGGGAGACCGGCGAGGAGGGCCACGAGCCGGCGCGTCACCCGCGACGGGAGGACGACCGGCAGACGCGTGTGGATCCGAATCCGAGTCACGGTGGGGATGG
>JBIIQL010000061.1:0-11222 GCA_044342095.1 Pirellulales bacterium | reverse complement strand
AGCGGATCGGTTACCTGCCGGAGGAGTCGTACCTCTACAAGTTTCTCGACGCCGAGGAGACCCTCGACTTCTACGGCCGCCTCTTCGACATGCCCCCCGACGAGCGGAAGCGTCGTGCGGCGGCCCTCATCAAGCGCGTGGGACTGGAGCGTGATCGCAAGCGTCAACTCCGGGAGTATTCCAAGGGCATGACCCGGCGCATCGGCGTCGCCCAGGCGCTCATCAACGATCCCGAACTGGTCATTCTCGACGAGCCGACCAGCGGTCTCGACCCGATCGGCACCCGCGAGATGAAGGACCTCATCATCGAGCTGCGCGAGAAGGGAAAGACGGTCATCATGTCGTCCCACCTCCTCGCCGACGTCGAGGACGTCTGTGACCGGATCGCGGTGCTCCATCAGGGGGAGCTCAAGGAACTCGGTCGCGTCGAGGATCTTCTCCGCGTGACCGACGTCACGCAGATCCGGGCCAAGGGGCTCTCGGCTGCGGCCACCGAGGAGATCCGCGAAGTTCTTCGGCGCCACGGTGGCGAGGACGTCGAGATCGGCAATCCCCGCACCACCCTCGAAGACCTGTTCCTTGACGTCGTCCGCGACACCGAGGCGCGGCCGGGCCGGCGTGCCCGTCAGGGGCAGGAGTGACTCAGGCTCTTTGACGATGGTTCCGGCAGGTGTGATCGAGCGGCATGGGTGTGGTGGGCGGTGACACGCAGCGGGGCAGCGGCTTATGGTTCTGGAAGAGGCGATTCCGAAGTTCACGCAGTGGATCGGGCCGGCGTTCCTCTGGTACCTGTTCGCTGCGAGTCTTCTCGCGGTGATCGCCGCCGCGGCCGCTTGGCTCGTGCAGTCGGCCGTCTACGGGCCGCTCCAGGCGGGTGACCGCGTCTACCGGGGGATCCTCTCCGGTGTCCAGGACCTCGCCGGGATGTCCCCGCGGCGGATCTGGGCGCTGGCCCGGCTCGCCATCCAGGAGGCGCTGCGGCGCAATGTCCTTGTCGTCCTCGCGCTGTTCGCCATCATCGTGCTCTTCGCTGGGTGGTTCCTCGATCCGACGAGCGTCAACCCGGGCAAGCTCTACCTCGGCTTCATTCTCACCGCGACGAACTTCCTCGTTTGCATGGTGACCCTCATCCTCTCGGTCTTCAGCCTCCCGGCCGACTTCAAGGCCAAGGCCATCCAGACGGTGACGACCAAGCCTGTGCGCACCGGGGAGGTGGTTCTGGGCCGCATGCTCGGATTCTCCATCGTCGGTACGGCTCTGTTGGCCGTGATGGGGGCGGTGGGCTGGGGGTTCGTCGTGCGGAGCGTGCAGCACGGCCACGAACTCACGGCCGAGGATGTGATCGAGCTTCGTTCCGAAGACGGCACCGTCACCGGCTACGAGGGGCGCACGAGCCTCGACCGCGGCCACCGCCACCGGATCGAACTCTCGGCCGACGGCAGCGGGCGCACCGATCACATCCAGGGGCATCGCCACGAGATCACGGCGATCACCACCGGCGGCAAGACGAGCTACCAAATCACCCCGCCGCTCGGCCTCCTCGAGGCCCGCAAGCCGCTCCGGGGGACGCTGCGATTCCTCGACCGTCAGGGACAGCCGAGCGCCAAGGGGATCAGCGTCGGGGCCGAGTGGTCCTACCGGCAGTACATCGAAGGGGGGAAGCTCGCCGCCGCCATCTGGACCTTCGAAGGGGTCGACGCCGCCGACTTCCCCGAAGGGCTGCCGCTGGAGATGCTCGTTCGCGTCTTCCGCACCCACAAGGGAAACATCGAGAAGGGGATCGCCGGAAGTGTCCGCGTCCGCAACCCGACAAGCGGCCTCCAGTCCGATCCCCGCTATTTCACCGCCAAGGAGTTCACGATCGACGAGTGGAAGGTGCCCCTGGCCCTCTCCACGACGACCGCCGACGGCGGCACGCGGCAGGTCGACCTCTACGGCGACATCGTCTCCGACGGCAAGGTGGAGGTGATCCTCCAGTGCCTCGAGCCGGGGCAGTATTTCGGCGTCGCCCAGGCCGACTTCTACATCCGCAGCGGCAACGGTTCGTTCGCCTGGAACTACCTCAAGAGTTGCCTCGGAATCTGGTTTTCGATGCTCCTCGTGACAGCGCTCGGCGTGATGTTCAGCACGTTCCTCGCCGGGCCGGTCGCCCTCCTCGCCACGCTCTCGGTGGTCCTCGTCGGCCTGTTCCGCGAGTTCATCCAGCGGCTCTTCGAGAGCCAGGTGACGGGGGATTCGACGATCGCTCCCGGCGGCGGGCCGATCGAGTCCTTCTACCGGCTCGTGACGCAGACATCGATCACCCTCGAACTCGAACAGTCGCCGTTCGTCGCCGCCATGAAGGGGCTCGACACCGTGCTCATGGCGCCGATGCGATTGGGGGCCGCCATCTTCCCCTCGCTCTCCTCGCTCGGGACGGGTGACTTCGTCTCCAGCGGCTTCGATATTCCCTTCGATCTCATCTTGGCGCACACCGCCGAGACCTTCGGATACCTGCTCGCGTTCTTCATCATCGGTGCCTTGTGCCTGCGGGCACGGGAGGTGGCGTCATGAATCGGCAATCGATCCACGGAAACGATTCTTCCGGCACTCCCGCCGGCCAGGATGGGCGGCGTCGCGGAAGCACGCCGACCGGAAAGCCGTCGTCGGGACGCGGCTCTTGGTTCGGCCTGCGCCCGTCGACGCTCCTGGCGCTCGTCGGCATCGCCGCGCTCCTCGTGCCGCTCTCGGCGCTGAGCCAGCCGGCCGACTCGACGAGCGAAGGGGGAAAGCTCGCCCAACTGCGGAAGCAGTTCGGTCTGTCGCAGGCCAGTCTCGGCGAGGTCGATCCGACGAGCGAGACGATCCGATTGGCGACGCTCGGCCTCAAGAACGTGGCCGTGACGCTCCTCTGGGACCGGGCCAATCACTACAAGAAGGTGGAGGATTGGACGAACCTCTCGGCGGCCCTGGAGCAGATGGTCAAGCTCCAGCCGAACTTCTATCCGGTGTGGGACTTTCAGGCCCACAACCTCTCCTACAACATCTCGGTCGAGTTCGACGACTACCACGACCGCTACGCCTGGGTGATGAAGGGAATCGAGTTCCTCCGCCAAGGGATCGGCTACAACCAGCGCGAGCCGCGGTTGCAGGGGCGGATGGGCTGGTTCATCGGTCAGAAGATCGGCCGCGCCGACGAGAAGGTTCAATACCGCCGGCTCTTCAAGGCCGACGACGATTTCCACGAACGCGACCGACCTGGGCGGACGCTCCCGGAACGCGACAACTGGCTCGTCGGGAACGAGAAGTATCACGCCGGTCAGCAGCTCGCCGATTCCGGTGCCCCGCTGCGGACGACCGCGCTGATCTTCCACAGCGAACCGATGATGACGATGATCAATTACGCCCGCGCTCTCGAGGACGACGGCTTGTTCGGCTCGGCGGCGCGGGCCGCCTGGGAAAAGGCGGGGAAAGAGATGCGCGACTTCGCGGTCCGCGAGATTCCCACCACCTGGGACGTCCCCATCCGGCTCGGCCTCCGCGAGGAGGAGCTGTCGCGGGCGTCGCGGATCAACGAGGAACTCGAGAAGCTCCTCCCCGGCCAATTCCTGGCGATGGAGGAGAAGCTCCGCGACGGGCTGTCGCCGGAAATGAAGGAGGCGGTCGCGGTGCCGCCGATGGACCGCACCGATGCCCAGCAGCGGGCGGCCTACATGGCCCAGGAGGTGACGCGGGTGAGTTGGCCGATGGTGGCCCGCGAGGCGCCGGCCGACGTCCGTGACAAGGCTCGCAATCTCTCCCGACAATGGCTCGAAGCCAACGAGACAGCCGAGATCATCAATCGCTACCGCGAGATCGTGAACTTCGACTTCTGGCGGGCGTGCTGCGAGGCGGAGGTCACCGAGCCGGCGCTCCGGGCCCGCGAGGCAACCTGGTCGGCGGCGAAGGAGTTTGAGAATGCCCGCCTCCAGCCGGCGAAGAAGTTCTACGAGGATGCGTTCGTCGCCTGGCGGGAGGTGCTCGACGCCTCCCCGATCCTCCGCAAAGACACGATCACCAACGAGGACATCAACGACTACATCATCCGCTATCGCAAGGTGCTCGAGCAGCTCGACGAACCCTTTCCGAAGCCATTCGTGCTCCAGGATGTCGTCGACCGCTCGCTCCCCATCGCGCCGCCGCCGATGCCGGCCGGCATGGGCGGCGATCCGAACACCCCGCCGGTGAACACCCCCCGGCCGACCGGCGAGACCCGCGAGTTGGAAGTGCCGCCGGACGCCCGCCCGCCGGGACCCTGATCAACGCTTCCTGATCAAAGCTTCCTGATGAGGAGCTTGTCGATCCGGCGGCCGTCCATGTCGACCACCTCGATCGAAAGCCCCTGCCAGTCGGTCGTGTCGCCGGTGGAGGGGATCCGCTCGAGACGGGCGAGAACGAGCCCCGAGACGGTCGAATAGTCGCGAGGGCCCGGATCGAGCCGGAGGCCGAACACGTCGGCGAGGGCCTCCACGCCAGCGCCTCCGTCGACAAGCCACGAGCCGTCCCCCCGGTCGGTGAAGGGCGTATCGCGGTCGCGGTGGTGTTCGGAGTGGATTTCGCCGACGAGTTCCTCGAGCACGTCCTCGAGTGTCACCATCCCCTCCGTGCCGCCGTATTCGTCAAGGACGATCGCCAGTTGGTTCTTCTCCTTCTGGAACATCTCCAGGAGGCGGTCGAGCGGCATCGTCTCGGGGACGAACAGCGCCTTGTGGAGGATCTTCCGCAGCTCGATCGGCCAGCCCATCCAGTTTTGCCGGAGCACGTCCTTGAGGGCGACGTACCCGAGGATGTGATCGAGCGAGCCGTCGTAGACGGGGAGACGCGAATAGCCCGCCATCGCGATCGCCCCGAGCACCTCGCCGGGGGGCGTGGCGATGTCGAGGGCATCGAGGTCGATCCTCGGTCTCATGATGTCGCGGACGGTCCGTTCCCCGAGCCGCAGCGCTTCGGTCGCCACGGCCTGTTCGACCGGCTCGAGGATCCCTTCCGCCCGCCCCGCTTCGAGGAGGTGCTCGATGTCGTCCACCGACACCGTCGGGCCGTCCTGTTTGTGGGCGCCGAGGAGGTACAGCATCGCGGTCGTGGACCAGCTCATCAGCCACACCAGCGGTGTCGCCACCCGGGCGAAGAGATGCATCGCCGGGGCCACGGCGCGGGCGATCGCCTCGGCCCGGCGCAGCGCCAGTCGTTTCGGCACCAACTCACCGAGGAGGAGCGTGAAGAACGACAGCAGCCCCACGAACATCGTCAGGGCGATCGATCGGGCGGCGCCGGCGAGCCCGGGGGGGAGCACGGAGGCGAGCCAGTCGGCGAGGTCGCTCACCAACCGATCGCCGCCGTAGGCCGCCGCGAGCGTGCCGACGAGGGTGATCCCGATCTGCACCGTCGGCAGGAAGCGGTCGGGGGTCGATGCGAGTTCGAGGGCCGTTTTTGCGGCCGCGTCTCCGGCCTCGGCCATCTGCCGGAGCCGGCCGCGGCGGCTGGCGACGATCGCCATCTCGGCCCCCGAAAAGAAGCCGTTGGCGAGAATCAAGACGAGAACGATGAGGCTTTCCCAGATCATCGGGCGGGCCCGCTCGGGGCATCGCGGCGAATCACCGCGAGGTTGTCGCGGTGGATGACCTCGTCGTAGGGACAGTAGCCGAGGGTGTCGACGATCTGCTCCGTCTTCAATCCCACGATTCGCCGCAGGTCGTCGGCCGGATAGTTGGCGAGCCCCCGGCCAAACTCCCCGTCGCCGTCGACGAGCGAAACGACCTCCCCGGCGGTGAAGTTCCCCTCCACCGAACGGACTCCGGCAGCGAGCAGGCTGCGGCCCTGCGACACCACCGCCCCGCGGGCGCCGTCGTCGACGACGAGGCGGCCGCGGGCATCGGCCGACCAGCCCAGCCAGCGCTTCCACGCCGGCATCGCCGCTCCTCGGCCGACGAACAGCGTTCCCACCGTGTCGGCGGCGACGATCCGGTCGAGCACCTGGTCGTCGCGCCCCGACGCGATGATGCAGTGTCCCCCCGACTCCGTGGCGATCCGGGCCGCCTTGATCTTGCTTGCCATTCCCCCCTTGGAGAGGCCGCCGAGCGTGTCGCGGGCCAGGCCGTCGATGCCGGCGTCGAGCTTCTCAACGGTGTCGAGCTTCCGGGCCGCCGGGTCGGAGGGGTGGCGGTCGAAGAGGCCGTCGACATCGGAGAGGAGGACCAGGAGCGGGGCCCCGAGGAGCGTCGCCACGAGGGCCGCGAGCCGGTCATTGTCGCCGAAACTCGTCCGCAGTTCCTCGACACTCACGGTGTCGTTTTCGTTGATCACGGGGATCACCCCGTAATCGAGAAGGGCGCGGAGAGTATTGCGGATGTTCAGGTAGCGGGCCCTGTCCTGGAGATCGTCGGCGACGAGGAGAACCTGGGCCGCATGCCGGCCCCGGGAACGGAAGACCCGTTCGTAGGCTTCGATGAGGCAGCTCTGGCCGATGGCCGCGACCGCCTGGAGGTGGGCGAGTTCCTGAGGACGCGACGACAACCCCATCCGCCCCATGCCGGCCCCCACGGCCCCCGAACTGACGAGGACGACGCTCCGCCCGGAGGCGAGCAGCGAGTCGAATTGCCTGCCGAGGGCCTCGATGCGGTGGGGATCGAGGAGGCCGTCGGCACCGGTGAGCACGCGTGTGCCGACCTTGACGACGAGGAGACGGGCGACGTCGGCGACGTCCTGGCGGAGCGGGTCGGGCATGGGGCTCGGTGGTGGAGGCTGGACCGCACGGAAGGCCCGTATCTTACCAACCGGAGAAAAACAGACTCCAGCCTGGCCCGGCCGGCCCCCGCTTCCTGCGTCGGCCCGGCGGCTGTTTTTCCAGCCACGCCGCGGCGCGGGGGGTGGCGATTGAGCGCCGCCGGGGCGGTGCTGTAGAGTTGCATCCCGTGGCGGGCGGCGAAGCGTGGCCACGGTCGCTCGTCCGCTGGCCGGGCGCTGACCCGTGTTCGGAACCCTCTCAGGGGCCTGCATGCAGGCGAAACGGTGGGAGAACTCCATCACGAGTGCGGCCTCGCGGCGATCTATCACCTCCCGAACGCTGCGGCCAGTCCGCTCTGCCCGGTGCAGGGGCCCAAGGACGTGGCCCGGCTCGTTCCCCGGATGCTTCTCGACATCCAGAACCGCGGGCAACTCTCCGCCGGAATGACGGCCTGGAATCCCGACCGCAATCAGCTTCTCGCCACCCACAAGGATGTCGGGAGCGTGAGCGAGGTGTTTGGGATGAGCCACCGCAGCGTCTACGAGCGGCTCATGGAGCAGCACACCGGTCCGGCGGCGATCGGGCATGTGCGGTATGCGACCTGCGGCGCCGAAGATCGCGGCTATGCCCAGCCCCTCGAGCGCCCCCATATCCAAAAGCGGAAGTGGTTTTCCTTCGGCTTCAACGGCCAGTTGGCCAATTACCCTGAACTGCGGGCCGAGATCCTTGCCGACGGCGACAACCACCTCGCCCGTGACAACGACACCGAGGTGATCCTCCACGCCATCGGCCGCGAACTCTCGGGGGACGCGATCCCCACCCCCGTCGAACTCCTGTCGGCGATTTCCCGACGCTTCGACGGGGCCTGGAACATCGCGCTGATCGATGCCTGTGGGAGGATGATCGTCGCCCGCGATCCCTTGGGGATCCGGCCGATGGAATATGCCATCGAGGGGCCACTGGTCGCCGCTGCCAGCGAGAGTGTGGCGCTGCTCAACCTCGGCTTTGCCACCGAATCGATCCGCTCGCTCGAGCCGGGGACGGCGCTCGTCGTCGATGCCAACGGGGCAAGGATCGAACGCTTCGCGGAGAGCCCGAAGCGAGCCCACTGCTTCTTCGAATGGGTCTATTTCGCGAACGTCGCCAGCACGATGGACGAGCGGAGCGTCTACCTCGTCCGCAAGCGCCTCGGCGAAGAGCTTGCCCGGCTGGAGACGGTGCCGATCGATGCCGACACCGTCGTCGTTCCGGTGCCCGACACGAGCAAGGCCGCCGCCGACGCGATGGCTTATCGGCTCTCGATTCCGTCGGTCGAAGGGCTCATTCGCAATCGCTACACCGGCCGCACCTTCATCGACGGGGCCGCTAGCCGGCGGCAGAAGGCGGAATCGAAATACACCCCCCTCCGCGAGGTGCTCGAGGGGAAACGGGTGATCCTCGTCGAGGATTCGATCGTCCGCAGCACCACCATGAAGGTCCTCCTGGGGAGGATGCGGTCGCTCGGGCTGGCCAAGGAGATCCACGTCCGCATCGCCTGCCCCCCGATCGTGGCGCCCTGCTTCTACGGCATCGACATGTCGACGATCGGCGAGCTCTTCGCCCCGCCGTTCCTGCGCGACGGAGTCCTCACCGAGGAGGCCCAGGCGGAGATGGCCAGTCGCCTCGGTGCCGACTCACTCCGTTATCTGCCGGTCGATTCGGTGGCCCGTTCGATCGCCATGCCCTCCGACGCCCTCTGCGAGGCTTGTCTGACGGGCCGCTATCCGACGCCGGCCGGGGAGAAGCTCTACCAACTCGCCCTCGGGCACGATCCGCACAGCGGCGTCTCGAGAACCTACGAGACGGTCACACGGTAGCGATTCACGAACCAAGCCATCGCCGAATCTTGACCGCGATGTCGGCGTCGCCTCATTCCTCGTCGGCCCGGGGCACGGAGGGGATCGCGAGGCGAGTCTCCTTCGCCGCCGCGGTGTTTCGCTCCAGGGCCGCCCGCCACACCGGTTCGCCGGCGAGCCTTGTCCGCCGTTCGAAGTGCGTCCGGTAGTCGAGATCGTGGTCTGCCTGACGCTGGGGGACGTCGGCCGGCGGGGCGAAAAGCCCGGTCGCCGCGGCGGCGGCCATGGCCTCGTGGAAATACTCCTCGACGTCGGTCCAGACGTGGAGCACGCCCCCCGGGACGAGCACCCGTCCGGCGTGGGCGAGGAACATGTCGGAGAGGACGCGACGTTTGCGGTGCCGGGCCTTCCACCACGGGTCGGGAAAGTAGACGTGGATCGCGTCGAGGCAGGCGTCGGGGAAGAGCTGACGGACGAGGATGTTGCCGTCGCCGGCGATGATCCGGGCGTTCGTGGCCCCTTGCCTGGCCAGCCGGCCGGCGGTCATTTTCGCGTAGCCGTGGCTGATCTCGACGCCGAGGAAACACCGCTCGGGGGAAGCGGCGGCCACGGTGGTGAGGAACAATCCCTTGCCGCTTCCCACCTCGAGTTCGACAGGCGTGCCGGGGCGGCAACCCGGAAACAACTCGTGGGGATCGAGGGGCGCCGTGCGGAAATCCGCCCCTTCCCGGAAGACGGGATCCTCGGCGAGAACGAGGAAGTGGGCCGAGAGATCGAGGTCGGGGGAGGGCTTCTTCGGGGCACGCCGCGGCATGGTTCAGCCGCCCACCGCGGACCCGTTGCCCGCCGTTGACGAGATGGAATTGGCCGGCAGCGGCACTCCCTTGATGATCCCGTCGACGACAATGCTGTCGCGGACGATTCCCTGGAAACGGCAGACGATCATCGCCTTCGGACGGACGCGGATCCGCTCGACCGCGATCACCAGCCTGTCTCCGGGGACGACCGGCTCGCGAAACCGAACCTCCTCCATCCCCCCGAAGCCCATCACGTAGGAATCGAGGCTGAGGAGGTTGAACTTCTGGGTGACGTAGCTGGAGAGTTGGGCGGCCGCCTCGCACATGATCACGCCCGGCATCACGGGCATCGATGGGAAGTGACCACGCACCCAGAACTCGTCGTGGGTGACGTCCTTGTACCCGACGCACAACGCCCGGACGGCGTCCTCGTGGACGATGGCCGTGAGTTGCTCCATCTCGAACCGCTGCTGATTCCAGCGGCGGATCTCGTGGATGTCGGCCAAGACCGTACCGAGGTCGTACTCGCTCGGGTCGATGATGTAGTCACGCGGCGCCACGGTGCGGGCTCCACCAGGGAAACTCGGACGCGGGGGTCAGGTGCGGATGTGCTTCCGCTTCGCCTTGCGGGCCTTGCTGTTGGCCGGGCGGGAGCCGTGATTGGCTTTTTTAAGGCCGCGATGAGGCTTGGCCATGGGGGAATACTCCTTGGGCTGGACGGGAAACGGTCGGCCGGAGGGCTGGCTGCCTCTGGCGAGCCAAGGGTTTTACCACGCGGTCGGGGGCGGTGCCATCCGGGTCGAAGAGCCACGCCTCGGCTTACCGGCGGGGGGGGCTCGCCACGGGGCGCGGGGGGGGAGCACGGCGTTCCTCGGCGGCGATCGCCTCCCGGAGGCTCGTCCGCACGATTTCCACAAAACTCGCCAGGAGAAACCCGAACAAGCCGCCGATCACCCCGGACGACACGCCGCCAAGGAGCGCCCCCGCCACCGAGGCCTCCGTCAACAGGGCGAGGGACAGGCTGCCGGCGAGGGCCCCGCAGGCCGCGCCGATCGTCGCGGAGACCGGGACGAGCCGACCGAGCGACCGGGTCGTTTCCAGCGTGGTCGGTGTCGGGCGGGGCATCGGGATCCGTGCCGTGCTGCGGCTCCGGCGTCGGGCCGCCAGGTCTCGGTCGGTCGCCTCGCGGAGCTTCGTTCCGATGGCATTGCCGGCGACGTGGGCGGCGAGGCTGGCGGCGACCACGACGGCGGCCATCCAGCCGGCGATTCCCAGCCACCCGATGGCGGCGCAGGCCACGGCCACGACCACCGCCAACCAGGTGTAGGTGACCAAGGGCATGTCACTCTCCGTCGTCCCGTGCCATGAACGCACCGCCTCGACCCACGTCGGGCCGTCGGCCGGCGCCGTCTCCGCGGTCTCCACCCAGTGTAGTCGTCCGGAGCGAGCCGGCTTCACGGGGCGTCCGTCACCGCCTCCTGCCGGTAGATCGGCAGGAGGCGGTAGTAGACCTCGAGCGTGAGGACCGCCAGTGCCGTGTGGGCCAGGCGTCCTCCGGGGGCCGTCTCCCGATCGGCGAAGAACCAGCTTCCCGCCTCGTGTCCGGCTCTCGATTGGAGGGCCACGATCTGATCTCGGTTGCGGCTGTTCCAACGCGGCCAGACCGGATGATCGGTCTGGATGAGGGCCTGGGCGAGGTAGAAGTTTTGGTAGATCGCCTGGGGCTTCGGGCCCGGCCGGGCGAGGGCCGTGATGCCGCGTTCGAGCGGCTCCTCGTCGACGCCCCAGCCGGTGTACATCCGGCAGAGGAGCCCGATCGCCGAGGTGCAGGGGGCGGCGGCCGGGGTT
>JBIIQL010000508.1:0-3235 GCA_044342095.1 Pirellulales bacterium | reverse complement strand
GACCGCTCACCGCTTCCTGCCTTTGCCCAGATTTGGTGGCTGGCACCTTTTTCCTTCTTCGGATCGCTCATGCTCGTCAGCATCTTCAACGACGTCATCGGCCCGGTGATGCGCGGGCCGTCGAGCTCGCACTGCGCTGCCGCCCTGCGGATCGGTAGGCTCGCGCGCGATCTCATGGAGGGCCGGTTCGACGACTGTCTCGTCGAGTTCGACCGGGCCGGGTCGCTCCCCACCACCCACGACAGCCAAGGCTCCGACATGGGGCTTTTCGGCGGCCTCCTCGGCTGGGAGGCGACCGATGAGCGTCTCCCCGGCTCGATGCAGACCCTCGCCGACAGCGGCGTGCGGATTCGCATCGAGACGATCGACGTCGGCGATCCTCATCCCAACACCTACCGGCTCACGCTCTCTGGACCGCAGGGCTCGATCACCCTCCACGCCATCTCCACCGGCGGCGGGATGATCGAGGTCATCCGGCTCGACGGATTTCCGGTCGCCATCGGCGGCGATGCGTTCACGACGCTCCTCTGGGCGCAGGGGGGGGCAAAGGGGGGAGCGACCGCCCTCCGCGATGAACTTTCTGCCCGCGAGGAGATCGACGCGGTGCTCCTCCATGAGGGCTCCGAGGGCGCGACGACGCTTGTCGAGATCCGCTCGATGGCGCCGCTTCCCGCGCCACTCGTCGCAGAAGTGCAGAGCCGCCGCGGTGTGCTGCGCGTCCGCGAGCTCGCGCCGGTGCTCCCGGTTCTTTCTCGACACGACGCGGCCGTGCCCTTTTCCACCGCCGCCGAACTGCTCGCCCGCGATGGAGCTGCCGGACTGAGCTTGTGGCATCTGGCGATCGAGTATGAGATGGCCCGCGGCGGTCTCGATGCGGCGACCGTGGAAGCGATGATGGTGGAGATCGTCCGCATCCTGCGGCGCTCGATCACCGCAGGGATCGCGGGCACGACGTACGCCGACCGGGTGCTCGGGTGGCAGTCGGGAGGATTCGACGCCGCCCTCCGCCAGGGAAAGCTCCTCGACGGCGGAGCGCTCAACCGGGCGATCCTCTACGTGACGGCGCTGATGGAGGTGAAGAGCTCGATGGGGGTGATTGTCGCCATGCCGACCGCGGGTGCGTGCGCAGCGCTGCCCGGAGTCGTCATCGCGCTCGCCGAGGGGATGGAGCTTGGCGAGGTGGAGATCGCCCGGGCGTTTCTCGCCGCTGGGCTCGTCGGGGCGTTCATCGCCACGGCTTGGACGTTCGCCGCCGAGGTGGGGGGATGTCAGGCCGAAGGGGGCGCTGCCTCGGCGATGGCCGCCGCGGCGCTCGTTGGCCTCGCCGGCGGGACGGCGGAGCGGAGCCTCGCCGCGGCGTCGATGGCCCTGCAAAACATGATCGGGCTGATTTGCGACCCGATCGCCAACCGGGTCGAGGCCCCCTGCCTGGGGAAGAATGTCTCCGCCGCGGCCAATGCCCTGTCGAGCGCCAACATGGCGCTCGCCGGCTTCGATCCGGTCATCCCGCTCGATGAAGTGATCGAGACCGCCCGCCGCGTCGCCGGGCAGATGCCCCGCGAGCTGCGCTGCACGGCGCTCGGCGGCCTCTCGATCACACCGACCTCGCTGGCGATTGAAGCCCGACTCGCCGCCGCCCGCACCGGCTGCGGCAGCGGCGCCTGCGGCTGCCACTGAAGGCGTTCGAGCCGCGCTTCCCCCGTTCTCTCACCGATTCTGCTCCCTCTGAAAGCCCACGATGAAAAAGCCTCCCCGCGGCCCGTCCTCGTCTTCTCCCCCCCACGCCTCGCGCCCCGCGACGCGGCCGCCACATCAGAAGCGGCGCCAGGTTTCGGGCGGAGCGCGGACGGGGGAGGGCTCGAGGGGGGGGGGTGGATCGGGTGGGGCCGCCGGGGCGCCGCGGCCGGCTCCGGCCGGGGCAGGCCCGAAGCGGGAAGGGAAGGGGAGGCCGGCGGCCGAGCGCGAGGAAGCGGGCGACGGGGTCGAGGCACGCCGCCATGCGTCGAAGTCGGAGCAGAAGGTCCATGGCCTGCGCGCCTGTACGGCGCTGTTTGCCAAGCGCCCCGGCGACATCATCCGTGTCTATCTGTCGGTCAATCGTAAGCCGACGTTCAAGGCGCTCCTCGAATACTGTGTTGCCCATCGGCTCGGATTCCAGTTCGTCGACGACGAGAATCTCAACAAGCTCTCCGGCGGAATCCATCACGAAGGGATCGTGATTCTCGCCCGCGAAGCACCGCGGATCGGCGTCGAGGAGTGGCTCGCAGGAGTTGCGGCGAAGAAGATCGGCGGGCCGTTCCTCTGGCTCGACGGGGTGCAGAATCCGCACAACCTCGGCTCGATCCTCCGCTCGGCGGCCCATTTCGGCTGTGGCGGCGTGATCGGTGAGGCGGCCCACCTTCCGCCACTCTCGGCGGCAGCGCTGCGCGTCGCGGAGGGAGGCGCGGAGAGCGTCGGGCTCGTGGCCGTGGAGGATCCCGTCGCCACGCTCGGGGCGCTCAAAAAACTCGGGATGCGGGTCGTGTCGACGACGAGCCGGACGGGCACGGCGCTCGCGGCGGCGGGGCTCTCGCGCGATGTCGTTCTCATTCTCGGCAGCGAAGCGGAAGGGGTGTCACCCAGGCTCGGTCGGCTCGCCGACGTGCAGGTGCGGATTCCGGGGAGCGGGGCGGTGCAAAGCCTCAACGTCGCGGTCGCCTGCGGGATCGTCCTCGCAGAAGCCTGTCGGGGAACGGGCGAGCCGGCCAAGAATCCGCGGAAATGAAACGTGGCGGTGGGGAAGCGGGCGTGGTAGTATCTTCCGCAGCGAAGTGGCAAGGGTGCGATCGGCCACCGCGCGACAGATCGAGTGAGGCTCCGGGGTGAGGCAGTTCAGTGCCCGCCAATCCCAAGTTGGGGGAGCCTCTGGAAAGTTGATCTGTCGGCCCGCGGTTCGATCGACGATTCTTCTGACACACACGCCGTGGCCGGCACGAGTTGCCTGGCGGGTTCCCGTGGAAACACCGGACGCCGTCGGCACGAAACAGCCGTTCGACCGCGGTTGAACATCACCCCCTTCGCCCCCTGCGGCCTGTTTCGTGCCGCGGGAACCGCTCCCACCGGGAGCCGGTGGGCTTTCGTGTGTCGGCGTTCCCGGATCACCCTTGGCGTGATTCCGTCGCTGCATCCAGAGAGCCTGCACCCGTCGGTCGCGATCGACCGATCCCGGTAAGCGGCGTTTCCAGCATTCAGCACA
>JBIIQL010000509.1:0-3235 GCA_044342095.1 Pirellulales bacterium | reverse complement strand
AGAGACCGCTCGGCGACTTCCAGGCTCCCCGTGAAATCCCAGCAGGACTGACGCGATGGCTGAAACGAAGCGTGGTGGCGAGACCGGCGTCCGCTGTGTGATCACGACCCCCGAGTCGACCGTCCTCGACACCCGGGCCGAGTTCATCTCGGTGCCGCTGTTCGACGGCCAGCGTGGCATCGGCCGGGGCCATGCCCCGTTCGTCGGCCGCCTGGGCGTCGGCGAAGTGCGGATCACGGGGGAGCAGGGGGGCACCGGCGGTGGCCTGCGGCGGACGTTCATCGAGGGAGGCTTCGTCGAGGTCGGCCACGACGAAGTGACGATCATCACCCAGCGATCGATCCCCGCCGAGAAACTCGACGCCGCCGCGGCCCGGTCCGATCTCGAGAAGCTCAAGGCCGCTCCATCGCGTGGGGACGAGGCGATTACGGCCCGGATGCGGAACGAGGAAGCGGCCCGAGCCCTGCTCAGGGCGGCCGAACGGAAGGGGTGAGGCGATGCCGGCGACGTGGCCCAACCTCGAGGCCCCGTCGTACGGGCCGATCCTCCTCCGGCCGCTTGCGGCGGGCGCTCGCGTAGTGACTCCGCTCGGCGTCTTGCGTCGATTCTCGCCGGGCGGCGGGGCTTCGTTGTGCCGCTGGCTGTCGATGGTGCTCGCCGTGGCGTCTCTCCCCGTCACGCCCCAGACCTCCACAGCATCGACCGTGGCATTTGTCGGCGGGATGGTGATGCCGGTTGCTTCCGCGCCGATCACCGAGGGAACGGTCGTCGTCAGGGATGGGCGGATCGTCGCCGTCGGGCCGGCGGCGACGACGGCTGTCCCGGACGGCGCCGAGCGAATCGACGTCACCGGGAAGGTGCTCATCCCGGGACTTGTCGACACCCACAGCCATGTCGGCGGCGGGAGCGGCGGCGATTCGAGCGCCCCGGTCCAGCCCGACGTCCGGATCCTCGATTCGATCAATCCCCGCGATGCCGGATTCCGCAAGGCCCGCGCGGGCGGCCTGACGACCCTCAACATCATGCCGGGCTCCGGGCACCTCGTCTCCGGGCAGACGGTGTACGTCAAACTCCGCCGGGCCGAGACGATGGACGGCCTGCTCCAGCGCGATGAAGCAGGCAAGCCGCTTGTCGGCCTGAAAATGGCCAACGGCACGAACTCCCAAATGGATCCACCGTTCCCCGGCACGCGGGGCAAGTCGGCGGCCATCGTTCGGCAGAAGTTCACCGCCGCGCGGGAATACCAGCGGAAACTCTCCGACCCCGACATCACGAAGCATCCGCCCCGTGATCTCGAACTGGAATCCCTCGTGGAATGCCTCGAAGGGCGGCGGATCGTCCACCACCACACCCATCGCGCCGACGATATCCTCACGGTGCTTCGCCTCAGGGAGGAGTTCGGCTTCCGGGTCGTGCTTCATCACGTCAGCGAGGCCTGGAAGGTGCCGGGGGAATTGGCCCGAGCCGCTGTCCCCTGTTCGGTCATCATCCTCGACAGCCCCGGCGGGAAGATCGAGGCGATGGACATGTCGCTGGCCACCGGGGCGGTTCTCGAGGCTGCCGGCGTGCCGTGTGCCTTCCACACCGACGACCCGGTCACCGATTCCCGTCTCTTCCTCCGCTCCGCGGCGCTCGCCGTGCGGGCGGGGATGTCGCGCGAGAAGGCACTCGAGGCGTTGACCATCGCGGGGGCGCGGATGCTCGATCTCGACGCCCGCGTCGGCACGCTCGAGGCGGGCAAGGATGCCGATCTCGTCATCCTCTCCGGCGAACCGTTTTCGATCCGCACGAAGGTCCTCCAGACGTGGGTCGAAGGGCGGAAGGTGTTTGACCGCGACGATCCCGAGGATCGCCTGTTTGCCGTCGGCGGTTATGGAGCCGGCCGGGACCAGCAAGCCGAGATGTGCTGCGCGGGGCCGACCAAATGAGTGCTTCCTCGCGCCGATCGACGATCCGCCCCTTCGCTGTCGGCGTGGCCCTCGGATGTGCCATGCTCCTTGCCGGCCCTGCCAAGGCAATCGGGGAAACCCTCGCCATCCACGGTGCCACCATCCATACGATGGCGGGAGACCCGATCACCGATGGCGTTGTCATCGTGACCGATGGCCGGATCGTGGCCGTCGGCCCGGCGGCGACGGTGGCAATCCCCGCAGGCGCCCGGGTGCTGCGGGCCGCGGTCGTCACTCCCGGGCTCGTCGACGCCCACTGCGTCGTCGGCTTGGCGGGCTATCTCAACCAGGATCAGGACCAGGACCAACTCGACGCCACGGAGCCTGTTCAGCCTGAACTGCGCGCCATCGACGCCTACAACCCGCGCGAGCGGCTCGTCGAATGGGTCCGTGGCTTCGGCGTCACCACCCTCCACACCGGCCATGCCCCGGGGGCGCTCGTCTCCGGCCAGACGATGGTGGTGAAGACCGCCCCCGAAATGGCGGTGCTCAGGCCGACCGCGATGGTCGCCGTGACGCTCGGGGATGCAGGGCGGGCCCAGGGAGACAAGAAGGCCCCCGGCACGCGATCCAAGTCGGTCGCCATGCTGCGGACAGAACTGATCAAGGGGGCGGAATACCGTCGGAAGCAGGCTGGGCCCGATCCCGAGAAGCGCCCGGCCCCCGACCTGCGTCTCGATGCCCTGGCGCGGATCGTGGCGGGGGAGTGGCTGCTCCTGGTGACCGCCAACCGGGCCACCGACATCGAAGCGGCGCTGCGGGTCGCGGAGGAGTTCGGGATCAAGATCGTCCTCGATTCCGCGGCGGAGTCGCACCTCCTCGTCGATCGGATCCGCGCCGCCGGAGTGCCGGTCATCCTCCATCCGACGATGCGGCGCTCGGGGGCCGGCGAGACGGAAAACGCCAGCTTCGAAACCGCCGCCACGCTGCGAAGGGCCGGGATTCCGGTGGCGCTTCAGAGCGGCTACGAGAGCTACGTTCCCAAGACACGGGTCGTCCTCTTCGAGGCTGGCGTGGCGTCGGCCAACGGGCTCACCGTCCCAGAGGCGCTCGCGACGGTCACGATCGACGCCGCGCGGATCCTCGGGGTCGCCGATCGGATCGGATCGCTCGAGCCGGGCAAGGATGCCGACGTGGCGCTGTTCGACGGCGACCCGTTCGAATACACGACGCACTGCACCGGCGTGATCATCGATGGGGCCGTCGTCGCCGATCAGCCGCGGTGACCGTCGCCCGACGTCGTGGCGGCACGGGACCTCGAAGCGGAGGATGAGGCGATGAAGCGC
>JBIIQL010000060.1:0-11251 GCA_044342095.1 Pirellulales bacterium | reverse complement strand
CCTGCAAAACCACCCCCTTAAAGAAGGGGAATGACTGCCCTTTTTTCCCAATTCCACATTGGGAAGCAGGGCAGGCTGTGCCGGCTGGGAAAACCCTGCACACGACGGAAGTTCTTCGCTCAGAATCACTTGCGCGCGGTCGATTGGAACAGAACCCAGAAACGGCGGAGGCGGGCGATATGGACTGGCTCGCCTTTGCCCTGTACGGTTGCGTGTTCGGACAACGCTTCCTCGAGCTTCCGCCTGTCCCTCGGCCCCGGGTAACCACGGCGAGATGACGCACTCCCGCAACAACTTCTATCAGCGGTACAGCGTCACGATCATGGCGGTCCTGCTGTTCCTGCTGCCACTGGTGTTGGTGGGGGCGGTCAAGGCGAAGGGGAACAACCGCAACGACGTCAAGGGTTGGCTGCCGCTGGAATACCCGGAGACCCAGGTCTACCGGTTCTTCCGCCGCAACTTCGCGGGCGAGGAGTTCATCCTCGTCTCGTGGGACGGTTGCACGATGGCCGACCCGAGGCTCGAACTGCTCGCCAAAAAGCTCCTCCCCCCTCCGGAGGAAGCTTCCCGGATCGACCGGCCCCTCTACTACAAGTCGGCTCAGACCGGCCCGCGGGCTGTCGATCTGATGATGGCCGAGCCGCTCAACCTCGACCGCGAGGAGGCGATCGAGCGTCTCACCGGCGCGATCATCGGCGCGCCACCGAAGTCGGCCACGGGCGAATCGCTCCCCGACGATTCCGACCTGCGTCAGACCTGCCTCGTCCTCACGCTCTCCGACACCGCCCGGGCCAATCTCCACGGCGCCATCGACACCATCCAGGAGGTGGCGACGAAGGAATGCGGCATTCCGGCCGCATCGCTCCACATGGGCGGTCCTCCGGTCGACAACGTCTCGATCGACAAGGCCGGCCAGACGAGCGTCACGATTCTCTTCGGGCTGTCGCTGGTCGTCGGATTCTTCGTCAGCTGGTGGAGCCTGAAGAGCAAACTGCTCGTCGGCCTCGTGCTCGCCTCCGGCGTCTACAGCATGTTCGCGAGCCTGGCTGTGGTCTGGTACTCCGGTTACCCGGTCGATGCGATCCTCCTCACGATGCCGTCGCTGGTTTATGTCGCCACGACGAGCGGGGCGATCCATCTGGCCAACTACTACCGGGACCAGATCGCCGAAACCGGCATTCAGGAGGGGGCCGCCGGACGCTCGGTGCACCATGCCCTCCTGCCGTTGTCGCTCGCCACTGGCACGACGGCCGTCGGTTTGGCCACGCTGGCGGTGAGCGAGCTTGTGCCGATCCGGATGTTCGGCATCTTCTCGGCCGTCGGCGTCGTGGTGAGCTTCCTGATCCTCGTCTTCTTCATGCCCGCGGCGCTCGAACTCTTCCCCCCCAAGCTCGTCGGCAGTTCGTCCGACGACGGGACTGGGATCGATCTGGCCCCGATCGAAAACAGCCGCTGGTGGAGTGCCGGCGAGTGGATCACCCGCAACAATGGCCTCGTTGCCGCCGCCTGTCTCCTCGTGATGGCCGGGGTCGGCTACGGGATGACGAAGGTCGAGAGCAGCGTGCAACTGATGCGGCTGTTCTCCCCCAAGGCTCGGATCCGCGAGGACTACCGCTGGCTCGAGGCGCACCTCGGACCGCTGGTGCCGATGGAGATCCTCGTCCGCATCGACCAAGAGACCTGCCCGCTCAACTTTCTCGAACGGATGGAACTCGTCGGCGAGATCCAATCGGAGATCGGAGTCCTCGCTGAGGTGGGGAGCTCGCTCTCGACGGTCACCTTCGGCCGCAGCCTCGACACCGGCGACGGCGGCGAGGGGATCGGCGGCGCGGCGGCAAGGGCCTTCGGCCTCGGTGCCCGTACGAAGCGCAACGTCCTCAACCGGCGGCTGCTGGCCCACCGGGAAGACTTCCTCGCCGGTGATTACCTCCGCGACGCCGTCCTCGACGATGGCCGCGAGCAGGAGCTGTGGCGGATCAGTGCCCGCGTCAGCGCCGTCAAGGAAGTCGACTACGCCGATTTCAAGGCCGACCTCCAGACGAAGATCGACCCGATCCTCGCCCGCTTGGCCGAGAAGGGAATCGACGGAGTGTCGGTCGATTACACGGGGCTCGTGCCGCTGGTCTACAAGGCTCAGCACTCGCTTCTCGACGGCCTCAAGATCGGCTTCATCTGGGATTTCGCGATCATCGTCGCGGTGATGATCCTTCTCTGTCGCGCGGCCTCGGCGGGCCTCGTCCTCCTCCTCCCCGCCGCCTTCCCCGCCGTGATGGTGTTCGGGGCGATGGGCTGGGGCAACCACCTCCTCAAGGCCTATGCCGACGGTCATCTCCTCATCGACATCGGTACGGTGATGGCGCCGAGCGTGGCGCTCGGCGTGACCGTCGACGACGTCGTCCACTTCATGCTCTGGTTCCGCCGCGGGATCGCCGACGGTCTCGACCGTAAGCAGGCGACGATGCTCGCCTACAAGGGCTGTGCCCGCGCGATGTACCAAAGCTGGGGCGTGATCGGTATCGGTCTGTCGGTGTTCTCGCTGTCGCCCTTCGGCCCGACGCAGCGCTTCGGCTACATGATGCTCTCGATGCTCACCGTGGCCCTGGTCGGCAACCTCGTCCTCATGCCGGCCCTCCTCTCCGGCCCGCTCGGGGCCGTCTTCAGCTGGAGCGTGCTGCGGATCGAACGCAACAAGGCCCGTCGCAACGGCCGGACCACCGTGAAGGAGGATCAGGGGAGCGACGAACTTCCGCCCCCCCATGTCCTCCCCGGGCAATCGAAGCAGGTCGTGCATGCCTGAAGGCAGGCGCCGCCCCGGCAAGAAGCCGGGATCGGGCCCACGGCACGACGCCAAAGACCAGCGCCATCGCAGCGCCGCTCCCTCCGAGGAGCGCCGCCGCGATGATCGCCTCCCCGTGGATCCGCCCCCGCCACCGACGGCCCGCGCCGCCGACGAGCCAGGGCTTCCCACGGCGACGGTGCTGGTGAAGGCGAAGCGGGCGCGACCGTTCTTCGGCCGCCATCCCTGGGTGCTCGACACCGCCATCGAACGCGTCGAGGGCAAGCCGGCCGACGGCGATGTCGTCGACCTGGCGACCCACGAGGGGCGGTTCATCGCCCGGGGGATCTGGAACGCCTCGAGCCGTCTCCGCGTCAGGCTCTACGCCTTCGATTCGGGCGTACCGCTCGACGCCCACTTCTGGCGGTCGCGGATCGGTGCGGCCGTCGCCCTCCGCCGGGCCCTCGGCCTGGACGACCGCTCCGGCGCCGCAAGGCTCGTCAACAGCGAAGGGGACGATCTCTCCGGCCTGATCGTCGATCGCTACGGCGACCATCTCGCCGTCCAGGTGACGAGTCTGGCGATGGCGGGCCGGCTCGACGCGATCTGCGACGCCCTCGACGAGGCGATCAAGCCGGCGGGGATCCTCCTCCGCGGCGCCGACCGGGGCCTTTCGAAGCTCGAGGGACTCCATCTCCCCGACCGGGTCATCCGCGGCACCGCGCCGGACGGGCCGGTGTTCATCCGCGAGGGGAACCTCTCCTGGGGCGTCGATCTCACCGAGGGGCAAAAGACCGGCTTCTACCTCGACCAACGTGAAAACCGTCGCGCCGCCGCGCTCCTTGCCCGCGACCGCCGCGTCCTCGATCTCTTCTGCTACTCCGGCGGCTTCGCCGTCACCTGCGCCGTCACTGGCGCTGCCAAGAGCGTGCTCGCCGTCGATGGCAGCGCCAAGGCGACGGCGCTCGCCCGAGCCAACGCCGACTTCAACGGCGCGGCGAACGTCACCGTGGAGACGGCCGACGCCTTCGCGCGGATCGACAGCCTCGCCTCTGCCGGCGAGAAGTTCGGGATGGTGATCCTCGATCCGCCGAAGTTTGCCCGCAGCCGCGGCGCCATCGACGAGGCCCTCCGCGCCTACCACCGCATCAACCGTGTCGGGATCGATCTCCTCGAGCCGGGGGGAATCCTCGTCACCTGTTCCTGCTCGGGGAGCGTCTCGCGCGACGACTTCCTCGAGATGCTCTCCGCCGTGGCCCAGCGGAGCGGCCGCCAGATCGCGATGCTCGAATGCCGCGGCGCCGCCCCCGACCACCCCGTGAGCGCGAGTTGCCTCGAGGGGGAATACCTCAAGTGCATCATCGCCCGCGTGGCCTGACGGTCGCCGCTGCTTCACGCGAACCACGAGCGTCCGGCTCGTGTTCGCTTCGCGGGCGTCCGCCCGCAGGCGAGACACCCGGGCCTCCGGCCCTCGAGATTGCTCCTCCAGCTTTCGCAGCTTCGTGAACTCGGGAGATTCACGCGAACCACGAGCGTCCGGCTCGTGTTCGCTTCGCGGGCGTCCGCCCGCAGGCGAGACACCCGGGCCTCCGGCCCTCGAGATTGCTCCTACAGCTTTCGCAGCTTCGTGAACTCGTCGATCGTCACCGTGGTGAGTTCGCCGTCGTCGCGGGAGAGGATGAGGACGTCGCTGAAGACCTTGTCGTCGGGATTGCGACGGAAGTGGAGGCCGTGCCGACGACGCTCGCGCCGCAACACCTTCCCCACCGTCGTCGTGCTCCAGGCGGCGGTCGAACCGATCTGGACGCCATGGATCACCTCGACCCGGTCCCCCGGAGCGAGCTGATCATAGAGCGTCCGCGACTGGCGTTCTTCGGGGGTCATCTTGGCTCTCCCGTTCTCTTCTGGCGACACACCGACGGCGACTCGAGACTCGATTCATACGGCACGATCCGTGCCGACCCGGGGAACCCTCGGCGTTCCCCCCGGGTCGCGGACGAGAAGGTCCTCAGACCTCCTTCGCCTCGATCCACTTCATCATCTTGCGGAGGCTGCGGCCGGTCTCGGTGAGCTTGTGCTCGCGCTCACGGCGGCGGGTGCTCTTGAACATCGCCGCTCCGCCACGGTTCTCGAGGATCCAGTCGCGGGCAAACTCGCCCGAGCGGATCTCCTCGAGGATCTTCTTCATCTCCTTGCGCGTCTCGTCGGTGATGATCCGCTTGCCGCGGGTGTAGTCACCGTACTCGGCGGTGTTCGAGATGCTGTAGCGCATGTACTCGAGCCCGCCTTGGTAGAGGAGGTCGACGATGAGCTTCATCTCGTGGAGGCACTCGAAGTAAGCCATCTCCGGCTGGTAGCCGGCGTCGACGAGCGTGTCGAAGCCAGCCTTGATCAGTTCCGAGACACCGCCGCAGAGAACGACCTGCTCGCCGAAGAGGTCGGTCTCGGTCTCCTCCGCGATCGTCGTCTCGATGACACCGCCGCGCGTGCCGCCGATCCCCTTGGCGTAAGCGAGTCCGAGCTTCTTCGTCGCCGGCGAAGCCCCGGCGCCGAGGGCGATGAGGCAGGGAACGCCGCCCCCCTTCACGTACTCGCTGCGGACGAGATGCCCAGGGCCCTTCGGGGCGACGAGCATCACGTCGTGACCGGCAGGGGGCTCGATTTGGCCGAAGTGGAAGTTGAATCCGTGGCTCGCCATGAGCACGGCGCCCTTCTTGAGATTCGGCTTGATCGACGCCTTGTAGACGTCGGCAGCGAGTTCGTCGGGGAGGAGGATGTTGATCAAGTCGGCCTGCTTGACCGCATCCTCGACGCTCATCGGCTCGAAGCCGTGCTTCTTAGCGAGATCGTAGTTCGGCCCGCCCGGCCGCTGGGCGACGACGACCTTGAGCCCGCTGTCGCGGAGGTTCTGGGCCTGCGCGTGCCCTTGGCTACCGTAGCCGATGATGGCGATGGTCTTGCCATCGAGGGCCTTGAGATCAGCGTCGGCGTCGTAATAGATCGTGGCGGGCAAGGGATCACTCCTCGGATCGGGCTTGGGTGGACTGGCTGGGGGAGAGGCTTGAAACAAGGACGAACAAAGAAGAACCGGGGGGAAGAACCGGGGGCGACAGGGCGACACGCCCGAACGCCCAAAATCCAAACATGGAATCGGGGAATCCGGCGGCGAATCAGGCGAGCGATTCACGCACCGACGCCTCGTCGGCGGGGCGGGCCCCGTCGGCGGCCTCGGTGAGCTCGCGAGTCGGCGGGCTCCCCCGCACCATCGCGATTCGGCCGGTGCGGACGAGTTCGAGGATCCCGAGCGGACGCATCAGCTCGATGAAACCCTCAATCTTCTTCTCTGTCCCGGAGATCTCGACGACGACGCTGTCGGCCGCGACGTCGACCACCCGGCCGCGAAACACCTCGGCGAGTTCCTTGACCTCCGTCCGGGTCGAGCCGGCCGTGGCGGCGACCTTGATGAGCATCAAGTCGCGCTCGACGTAATTCCGCGAGCTGATGTCATCGACGCGGACGACGGTGACGATCTTCTCGAGTTGCCGCCGGACCTGATCGAGGACCCGGTCGTCACCACGGAGAACGAACGTCATCCGGGAAAACCGCCGATCCTCGGTCTCGCCGACGGCGAGACTGTCGATGTTGTACCCCCGGGAGGCGAGCATGCCCGAGACGTGAGCCAACACGCCAGGAACGTTCTGGACGGTGGCCGAAAGGACGTGACGCATGAGGGGAGACCGGATTGGGAGAGGGGTGGACAAGGATGCCGGAAAGGACGGGTTGACGGCGTCGAAAACGGGGCTGACCGCGTGGAAGGCGGGGCCGATTCGGAGGGGTGCGGGGGCTCGAGAAGCGAATATCGGCAGGAAGTTGGCCTGAAAAAACCAGCGAATCCGTCTGACAACCAGCAAATCCAACGGAAAAAATGCCGCCTGGGCCAGGTTTCCCCCGGCCATCGGCAGGGATCGCTCCCGGGGCGCTGGCTCCCCAAAAATGTCGAAAACCGGCCGAAAACCGCATCCGTCGAATCACGGTAGTGTAGTTTGGCCCGGCGGGACGATTCAAGCGGTGCCCCTGGCGATGCCCCTTCAAGGCCGGTCCTGGCAGGTGAGCGTTGACATGGGGCGGAAAATACGAATAGTTTGCGGGACTGCTCCCGCGGTTTCGGAGGTCCGTCGAGGCTCCGTCCGCCTGCACCCTTTCTCCCCACCCCACGAGTGATGAGCGTGTCGAACGTCCTGGCCCAGGAACTGATCGAAGCTGGCGTGCACTTTGGCCATCGTGCCAGCCGCTGGAACCCGAAGATGCGGCCCTACATCCACGGGCGCCGTAATCTCATCCACATCATCGACGTCCGCGAGACGATCCGTGGCCTTCTTCGCGCCCGGAAGTATCTCAAGCAGGTCGCGTCGACCGGCAGCCTGATCCTCTTCGTCGGTACGAAGCGACAGGGCGCCGAGGCCGTCGCCCGCGAGGCGGCTCGCTGTGGCATGCCTTACGTCTCCGACCGCTGGCTCGGCGGGACGCTCACCAACTTCCGCACGATCCGCAACCGGCTGGCTCGCTTGGAGCAACTCGAGAAGCTCATGCCATCGGACGAGTTCGGCGCTTATTCCAAGAAGATGCAGTCGTCGCTGCGGCGCGAGTTCCGCAAGATGGAGCGGAATCTCGGCGGCATTCGCACCCTGTCGCGGCTCCCCGAGTGCCTCGTCGTGTTCGATCCGAAGAAGGAAAAGAACGCCGTCAGCGAAGCTCGGAAGATGGGCATCACGACGGTCGCCCTCATCGACACCGACTGCGATCCCGATCTGGTCGATCTGCCGATCCCCGGCAATGACGACTCGATCCGCTCGATCGAACTGGTCGCCGCCCGGCTCGCCGACGCGATCCTGGAGGGGAAGGTCAACACTTCCTCCGACGCCCAGGCTGCGGCCGAGGGTGCCGACGTCGACGGTAAGTCGGCGCCGAAGGCACGATCGAACGTCGCCAAGCGGGCAGCCCCCCGTCCGCCGAAGACCTGATCGGCCGTGGATCGGCCCCCCCGGAATGATCCGGGGGTGGCAGTCCTCTCAGTCTTTTGTCTTCCGACGGCCGGCAGGAGCGCCCCACAAACTGGGTGCTTCGCCGGTCGTCCTGTTCTGGTCGGGCTCGGGGCTCTTGGGGCTCGGTCCGACCCGGAAACGCACCCTTTTCAACGTTCACTTCTGGAAGGAGCTTTTTCCATGGCAGAGATCACGGCGGCGGCGGTCATGGCACTCCGGGACAAGACCGGACTGCCGATGATGGAATGCAAGAAGGCCCTCCAGGAGTGCGGCGGCAACACGGAGCAGGCGGTGGAGTGGCTCCGCAAGCAGGGCGTGAAGACGCAGGCGATGCGGGCTGACCGTGAGACCTCGACGGGGCGTCTGGCCGTCTACGCCGATCCGGCGAAGAACGTCGGCACGATCATCGAGTTGAAGTGCGAGAGCGCCCCGGTGGCCAACAGCCCCGATTTCAAGGCCCTCGCTGAGGACATCGCCACGACGCTCGCCCTCGGCCCCGGCGCGACGAGCCCCGCTGAGCTCCTCGCGCAGAAGAGCCACGCCCACCCCGACAAGACGCTCGCCGACATCAAGGACGATCTCTTCAACCGGATGCGCGAGGTGTTCGATCTCGCCCGCATCTGTCGGATCGACGCCCCCTGCGGCGGCTACGCCCACCACGACGGCTCGAAGGCGGCGATCGTCGAGATCGCAGGGAAGACGACCGGGCCCGACGCCGCGACCGTCGCCAAGGACATCTCGATGCACGTCGTCGCTCTCGCGCCGAAGGCGATCACGAAGGAAGACCTCGATCCAGAAGCCGTGGCGAAGGAGCGTGAGATCCTCACCGAGGCGGCCCGTGGCGAGGGGAAGCCGGAAAATATCATCGCGAAGATGATCGAGGGGCGGCTGCGCAACTTCTTCAGCCAGTGCGTCCTCCTCGAGCAGCCGTTCGTCAAAGACGACAAGCAGACCGTCGGCCAGTTGGCGAAGGGGGCCGGCCTCGAGGTGAAGCGCGTCGAGAACTGGAAGCTCGGCGGCTGACGAACTGCCGCGGGAGACTCTTCCGATGGAAGCGAGGGAGAACGGCGCTCAAGGACCAACCCCTGGCCCTGCCCCTGCCGACGCGGGCGCGACGGTCGTCTACCGCCGCGTCCTCCTCAAGCTGTCGGGGGAGAGTTTCGTCCGCCCCGGCGAGCGTGGCATCTCCATGGACGAGGTGATGCTCGTCGCCCGTCAGGTCTTCCTCGCGGCCTCCCGGGGGGTCGAACTGGCGATCGTGATCGGCGGCGGCAACATCCTCCGCGGGGCGTCGTTCACCGCGGGAAACTCTGGCGTCCACGAGGCGACGGCCCATTCCATGGGGATGCTCGCCACGGTCATCAATGGCCTGGCGCTCCAGGATGCCCTCGAAAGCCTCGGGGCCCAGACGCGGCTGATGACGGCGATCCGCATGGACGGCGTCGCCGAACCTTACATCCGCCGTCGTGCCGGCCGCCATCTCGAGAAGGGGCGAATCGTGATTCTCGCGGCGGGCACCGGAAGCCCGTTTGTGACCACCGACACCGCCGCCGCCCAAAGGGCTCTGGAACTCGAAGCGGACGTTCTCATGAAGGCGACCAGGGTCGACGGCGTCTATTCCGACGACCCGGAAAAGAACCCCCACGCGATTCTCTACCGCGACCTCTCCTACCAGCAGGTCCGCGATCAGAATCTCCGCGTCATGGATGCCACGGCGATCTCCCAGTGCATGGAGCACGACATGCCGATCCTGGTGTTCAACTACCGCCGGGAGGGGAACATCGTCCGGGCGATCGCCGGGGAGCGAATCGGCAGCCGGGTGTCGCGCCCGAGCTGACGGCGACCGGCACTTCACTCTCGAGGGGGGATCCACAGCGGCGAGAGAGGCTGGCCTCCCCAGCCCGAAGTGGCAGATTCGCCCACCAGAAAACCCCCTCTTTCGATTGATTGCTGGCCTCCTCTCCGCCGCAGACTACCGATCCCACCAGGGTTTGGGAGACCTTGGTGGCCTGCGGGTTTTGGGGCGATCGTGAGCTCCCAGCCTTCCTTGACTGACCCTCTCCACCGTTCGACAATGCCCCCTTTTGGCGGTCACCTCCTCCCCTCTGCCTTGTCGGCTCCGGGTGGGTTGTGGCCGGGAGAGTTCACCATGGTTGGCACGCTGAAGAGTCGTCTGAACAACGGTTGGCAGAGTCGTGGCCTCGGGGCTGGTCCGGCGGCGGTGGGCAGGAGCGGTCGGCGCGGGTTCACCCTCGTCGAACTCCTCGTCGTGATCGCCATCATCGGGACCCTCGTCGGACTCCTCCTCCCGGCGGTTCAGGCGGCCCGTGAGGCAGCCAATCGGATGGCCTGCAACAACAATCTCAAGCAGCAGGGCTTGGCCGTCACGCTTCACCACGACGCTAAGAAGACCTTTCCCTCCGGCCGGAATACCCGCGAACAGATCGGCACTTCCTGGGCTTTCCGCATGCTCCCCTATATGGAGGAGTCGGCGATTGCCAACGCCTACGTGCCGACGGCCCGGGCCGATGACACGCTCAATGCCCAGTCGATGCGGACGGCCGTTTCGGCCTTCTTCTGCCCCAGCCGTCGGTCCCCGAACAACACCCGGAACTTCGACAACAACAACGAAGCTCCCATCGTCATGGCGGCCGCCGCCGGCGGCGACTACTCCGCCAACGCCGGCACCTACTTCAACTACAGCACCGACAACGGCACGGGTGTCGACGGTCGACAGGCCGGCCCGATCTTCACCTTCTCGGCCGTGAAGGCTTCGTGGGTAACCGACGGGCTCAGCCAGACGATCGCCATCGGCGAGCGGCACCTGATCCCGATCGACCCGGCCTGGCCGCAGAACATGGTCCACTACTGGCAGGGGGACACGTCGATGTTTGCCGCCGACACTCCCCACTGCTTGTTTCGCGACACGGCTCGGGGGCTCGCCAGCAGCCCGAAGGACACCAATAGCCGCAAGTTCGGCAGCCAGCACGCCGGCGGGATCGTGAACTTCGTGTTCCTCGACGGCCATGTCGAAGGCCTCACCCCCGACGTCGATCTCGACGTCCTCCGGTGGTATTCGACGATCAGCGACGGCAACGATCCGACCAAGCCGGCCGACGGCGCTGCGGGCACGGGCACCTGACGCGGCCACGGCCGCGCCCCCGGACAACCCCGGCGCCTCGTCCGACGCGAGGTTTCGCCGACCGTGGACGCCCCCGCCACCTGTTTGGTGGCGGGGCGCCTCCGCGGTTCTCATCGTGGAAAATCGCCAAGGAGGGCTTTTTCCGCCAACCCCACCGCTCTCGAAGGAGATCTTCATGGCACGCGTTTTGAGCCCCGAAGCCCAGGCCCGCCTCGCGGCGGCCCGGGCCGTCGCCCAGGGCAAGCCGCTCCCCAGCCCCGCCACGGCCCCGGGCCAAAAGGCCCAAGCGGC
>JBIIQL010000507.1:0-3249 GCA_044342095.1 Pirellulales bacterium | reverse complement strand
GTCATGGCGGAAAGCACATGGAGCGGCGCGGTCAGCCGGACCCCGGCTGGAACCCAAAGCACGGCGCCAGCGCGGTGAAACGCGGCATGCATCGAGGCAAACCAGTCGGCGCTCGAATCGACGGCGGAAAACCATCGGCTGCGAAACCGCTCCCCATGCTCGGCGAGGACCCGCTCCGGAGCGCCGAAGACGATTCCCTGGGCGACGAGGGCCGGATCGAGTTCATCGCGGACGACGTGGCCGTCGAGGGAGGCGATCCGCCCACCGAAGGCGACGGTGCCTGCCACGGCGGCCGCCCCTTGCGTGGCGGATTCGAGGAGGCCTGCCGGGAGCGCCCCGGCGGCGGGCGCGGGCCGCTCAGCCACGCTCACCCAGGAACGCGGCTGAAACATCCGCAGATCGGTTCGCATCCAGTTCTCCTCGCCCCGGCCGGGGAGGGAGAGCGCCGCGAGGCGATCGACGGCATCACGGCGGAGCCCCACGGCCCAATCGGGGAGCGAGGAGCCGGCCAGGAGCCGGTCGAGGAGGGGACGATCGAATCCCGTCAGGACGGGCGTCGGAGCAGGGGGCTTCGGGGCAGCTGTCGTCATGGTGTGCTCGTCGCTTATCGACCGGGGTTCACCCGACCGATCCTTCCATCTGCAGTTCGATGAGCCGGTTCATCTCCACCGCGTACTCCATCGGGAGTTCCTTGACCAGCGGTTCGATGAAGCCGCCGACGATCATCGTGCTCGCTTCGGCTTCGGTGAGGCCGCGGCTGGTGAGGTAGAAGAGTTGTTCTTCGCCGATCTTCGAGACGCTTGCCTCATGGCCGATCGAGACGTCCTGTTCCTCGACCTCGATGTAGGGATAGGTGTCGCTGCGGCTGCGATCGTCGAGGATCAAGGCGTCGCAGACGACGCTCGACTTGCTCTTCTTCGCCCCTGGCTCGACCTTCACCAATCCGCGGTAGCTCGCCCGGCCACCGTTCTTGGAGATGCTCTTGGAGACGATCCGGCCGCTGGTGTGCGGGGCAGCGTGAACGAGTTTGGCCCCCGCATCCTGGTGCTGGCCTGCCGAGGCGAAGGCGATCGAAAGGATCTCGCCGTGGGCCCCGGGTTCGGTCATCCACACCGCCGGATACTTCATCGTCAGGTGGCTACCGAGGTTGCCGTCGATCCACTCCATCGTCGCCGCCTCGCGGCAGACGGCCCGCTTGGTGACGAGGTTGTAAATGTTGTTGGCCCAGTTTTGGATCGTCGTGTAGCGGCAGCGGCCGTGCTTCTTCACGACCACCTCGACGACCGCCGAATGGAGGCTCTCGGTGGAATACATCGGGGCGGTGCAGCCCTCGACATAGTGCACCTGCGCCCCTTCGTCGACGATGATCAGCGTCCGCTCGAACTGCCCCATGCTCTCGGCATTGATGCGGAAATAGGCCTGAAGCGGGAACTCGATCGACACCCCCTTGGGGACGTAGATGAACGATCCTCCCGACCAGACGGCCGAATTGAGGGCGGCGAACTTGTTGTCGGTCGGAGGGATGATCGTCCCGAAATATTCGCGGAGGAGGTCGGAGTGCTCACGGATGGCGGTGTCGGTGTCGGTGAAGATCACCCCCTTCTTCGCCAGATCCTCCTGGAGCGATCCATACACGACTTCGCTCTCGAACTGCGCCTTCACGCCGGAGAGGAACTTCCGTTCCGCCTCGGGGATTCCCAGCCGGTCGAACGTCTTCTTGATCTCCTCCGGCACGTCGTCCCAGGTCTTCCCCTGATGATCGGTGGGCTTGAGGTAATAGAAGATGTCCTGGAAATCGATGCCGATGCTCCCGCCCCAATGCGGCATTTGGCGGGCATTGAAGATCTCGAGCGACTTGAGGCGGAAATCGCGCATCCAGGCAGGCTCGCGCTTCATTTCCGAGATCTGGGAGACGATGTTCGCGTCGAGCCCCCGGCGGGCCTTGAAGACCGCCGGCGAGTCGGTGCGGAAGTCGTACTTGTTGATCTCGCCGAGGGCGAGTGTGCTCGATTCCTTGGTGTCAGTGGCCATGGCGGGAAACCTTTGGGCGGGAATTCGGGCTGGACTGAACGACCGGCAGGGGAGGCCGGCCGCGGACGGGACGTCGTCAGACGCCGGCGGCCTCGGTGTTCCGCGTGGACTCCTCCATCGCCCGCTCTGCGGCGGCCGCATCGGGATAGGCGGCACGGATCCGCTCATAGCCCCGCTTGTGGAGTTCGGCGGCGAGTTCGGCACCGCCCGATTCGACGATCCGTCCACCGAGCATCACGTGCGTGCGATGGGGAACGTTGTGCTCGAGGAGTTGTTCGTGGTGCGTGATGATGAGGATCCCCATCGCGCCGGCCCCAGTTGCTGCGTCTCCGCCAGCGCCGCCGATCCGCGCGATGCTCTGGCTGGCGAGCCGGACGGCGTCGGCATCGAGCCCGCTGTCGGTCTCGTCGAGAATCGCGAACCGGGGCTGGAGCATCGCCAGTTGGAGGATCTCGGCCCGCTTCATCTCACCGCCCGAGAACCCCTCGTTGACATAGCGGCGTGCGAAATCGGAATCGATCGAGAGTTCCGACATCTTCGCTTTGAGTTCCGAACGGAACTCCTTCATCGGCATCAACTCTTGGCCTTCCTTCCGCTCCGGATTGCGGACGTTGGTGACCGCGTGCCGGAGAAAGTCGGCCAGACGCACTCCAGGGATTGCCATCGGCCGCTGGAAGGCGAGAAAGACCCCCGCCCGCGCCCGCTCGTCCGGCTCCATGGCGAGGAGATCGCGCCTCGTGCCGTCGGCGGCGACGAGTTCGATCGTCCCGGCGGTCACTTCATAGGAGGGATGCCCCATGATCGCGTAGCCGAGCGTGCTTTTGCCGGAGCCGTTGGGGCCCATCAGCGCGTGGATCTCGCCCCGACCGATGGTCAAGTCGACCCCCTTGAGGATCTCCTGTCCCTCGACGGCGACGTGGAGACCGCGGATGACGAGTTGATCGGGATGGTGGTCTGGTTGCTGATTCATGGATGAAATCCGTTCAGGGCTGAACCTTCTGGTGGCCGAACACGAGTTCCCCGTCGGCGACGGGGGAGGTGACGTAGCCGGAATGGTGGGGGATCGGAAGTTCGTCATCGATCTTGCCGGGGCCGTCCGACCGCTTCGCGATCCGCTGCCCCACGATCTTGTCTTGGATCCGCATCAGTCCCTCGAGGAGGCTCTCCGGACGGGGCGGGCAACCGGGCACGTAGACGTCGACGGGCACGACGAGGTCG
>JBIIQL010000506.1:0-3253 GCA_044342095.1 Pirellulales bacterium | reverse complement strand
ATGAAGGCGGCGATGCTCGTGAGCGCATCGGCGCGGTGATGCCAGGCGTCGGCCTGAAGCGAGGTGCTCCCCGCTTCCGCGCCGATCCCGCCGGCCCACCGGGCGAGGATCTCCTTGACGACGACGACGATGACGAGGACGACGAGCGTCGACCAATGGGGGAGGTGGTGGGGCGTGCGGATCTCGCGGATGCTCTGCACGGCGATCAGCACCGCCGCGAGGATGATCGCCATTGAGGCCACGATCCCCGCCAGCGCCTCCGCCTTGCCGTAGCCATACGGGTGCCGCTCATCGGCAGGGGCGACGGCCACCCTCAAGCCCCCCCACACCACCAGCGACGTGACGATGTCACTGGTCGACTCCATCCCGTCGGCGATCAGGGCGTAGGAATTGCCGAACACCCCGGCAAGAATCTTGAGTGTCGCCAGGGCAGCGTTGACCGCCATGCCGACCAGCGGCACGGAGGAGAGCGACGGCGGTGTCGATGCTTCAGGAGGGGCCATCGCGCTGACTTTGGAGGAGGCTCCAAGGATACCCACCGCCGCTTGGAGCCGCATTCGCCCCAGGTTTCCCAGTCTGGTGGAAGCGGGAGTGGGGCAGCCTCGGGCCGTCTCGCCGACGCTGCGTGCCGTCCGCCTCACCTTGCGGCCGGGGCGCTGATGTGCGACAGACCCTTCCGTCCTGCAGCCCAGCCCGGCCCTGCGGCAGCGAGCGGCCCGCCCCGCAACGAACGTCGTGGAGGATCCATGTCTGTGAGAGCTACCCTGGGGATGCTCGGAATCGCGATCGCCTGCAGCGGATGCAGCCTCGTCGAGTCGTCGTCGGCCACCTGGAACAGCTGGATGGAGCGGTCGAAGCGCGATGCCAACGACGCCGTCCGCGAGATCCGCAAGGACTGGAATCTCCACGAGGGGGAGGGAGTCGAGAACTTCGGCGGAGGAGCGACCGAACAGGTCCGTGAACTCCGCGGCGAGATGGACCGCTCCGCCACGATGTCGACGTACTGACTCCGTCACGCCTCACCCTCGACCACCGGAATCCCCCCGCGCATGCACCCCCTTGCCCGGATGCTGTTCCCGATTCTCTCCGTCGTCCTGCTTGCCGCCGGCGGCTGCAGTTCGCTCGTCCGCGAGCGGCTCGCCGACAGCCCCCTGCCTGGCGACACACACTCCGCCGGAAACGGCGACGCGGCGACCGAAATCCGTGATGTATCAGTGAGGAAGATCCCGGCCGCCGAGAATGAGCCCGAGCCCGAGCGGCGACCCGCTCCCGGAGACACGTGGCTCGAGCGGCAGCACTTCATCTTCGCCCGGGCCTGGCAGGAGATGCTCCGCGACATGAACTACGAGAGCATCGATTCCTTCCAGGAACTCGCCCCGGAAGCCAACCGGGAAGTGCGGATGATGCGCGACGATCTCGCCGGCGCCGCGGGCACCATGACGACGACGCGCCGCCGCCCCAGGGCTCCCTGATCGAGCGCCGGCTGGCGTCGGCCGCTGATTCGCGGCACTCGCCCTGCTATCCTGGGCTTTCCAACGCCCTCCGTAGGTCTTTGCATGCCCTCCGCGATCGATGCCGCCGGCTGGCGCTTCGACAACTCCTACACGCGGCTCCCTCCGGGGCTGTTCACCCGCTCCACCCCGGTGCCCGTCCGGCACCCCGGAGTGGTGTACCTCAATGCCCCCCTCTCCACGGCGCTCGGCCTCGATGCCGAAGCGCTTGCCGAGCCCGACGGCGCCGCCATCTTCGCCGGCAACGCCATCCCCCCCGGCGCCGACCCAATCGCCCAGGCGTATGCCGGCCACCAGTTCGGCCACTTCACGAATCTCGGCGATGGCCGTGCCATCCTCCTCGGCGAACAGATCGCTCCCGACGGCTCCCGCCACGACATCCAGCTGAAGGGTTCGGGGCGCACCCGCTACTCGCGCGGCGGAGATGGCCGGGCGGCACTCGGCCCGATGCTTCGCGAGGTCCTCATCAGCGAGGCGCTGCACGCCCTCGGCATCCCCACGACGCGGAGCCTCGCCGTCGCCTCGACCGGCGAAGCGGTCCTCCGCGAGGAGGCTCTTCCCGGCGCGATTCTCGTTCGCGTGGCGGCCAGCCACATCCGGGTCGGCACGTTCCAGTATGCGGCGGCCGTCGGCGATCCGACGCTCCTCCCGGCCCTTCTCGCCCACACGATCAGCCGTCACGATCCCGGCCTCGCGGAAGCCGACGAACCGGCCCTCGCCTTTCTCGACGCGGTCATCGACCGGCAGGCCTCCCTCATCGCCCGCTGGATGCAGGTCGGCTTCATTCATGGCGTGATGAACACCGACAACATGGCCGTGTCGGGGGAGACGATCGACTACGGCCCCTGCGCGTTCCTCGATGCCTACGATCCCACCACCGTCTTCAGCTCGATCGATCGGCAGGGGCGCTACGCCTGGGCCAACCAACCCGGCATCGCCCACTGGAATCTCGCTCGTCTCGCCGAGAGCCTCCTACCGACGCTTCCCGGCGACGCGGAAGCGGCGGTCGAGCGGATCAGCACCGTGCTTGCCACCTTCCCCGGACGCTTTGCAAAGCACGCGCTGGCCGGCTGGCGGGCGAAGCTCGGCCTGCTCACGGAAGAGGACGGGGATCAGGCCCTCGCGACGTCGCTCCTTGCGGCGATGGAGGGGAGCGGCGCCGACTTCACCGCCACGTTCGCAGCCTTGGCCGGCGCGAGCGAGGCTCCTGCGGTAGCGGCCCCGTTCGCAGCCGGGCCGCTTGCCGACTGGCGCGCGACCTGGTTTGCCCGACTCGATCGGCAACCGCAGCCTTTGGCCGACGCGGCAGCGCTCATGCGCCGCACCAATCCGCTCGTCATCCCCCGCAATCACCGCGTCGAGGAAGCGCTCGCCGCAGCCGTGGCCGGCGAGCTGGCTCCGTTTGAAACGCTCCTCGACGCCATCACCCATCCGTTCGCCGACACGCCGGCCATTCAGCCCTACCGCGACGGGCCGCCCCCCGGCTGTGGGCCCTATCGGACGTTTTGCGGGACGTGAACGGTGCACGCACGGCGTTGGTCATCGCGGCTTGCTCGATCCGACTCCGCGCCTCCCGGGTGGGGCCGGACGGGCTGATGGCCTGGCTCCCGGAGGGACCTGCATGACGATCGGCATCGTGCTCCAACTCCTCGTCGTCGCCATGGCGATCTGGATCGGGGCGCGCACCGGCGGCATCGGCCTGGGGCTTTGGGGAGCCATGGGACTCCTCGTCCTCTCGGCCT
>JBIIQL010000059.1:0-11306 GCA_044342095.1 Pirellulales bacterium | reverse complement strand
GGCCGCTGTCCGACCGCGACGAGGTCTCCGTCGGCGAATACCGGATGCTTTTCCGGTTCGAATCGCGATCCGGCTCGGGAGAAACTCCCTCAAGCGTCGATGCCGACTATCTCGACTCCCATGCCGCCAGCTCGCTCATCGTCTCCCAGATGGAGATGCCGCGGAACTCCGACGAGGGGGCTGCAGGGGCCAGTGCCGCCGATCAACTCCGTGCCCTGTTCGGGATCAATCGGGCAATCGGGGCCTCGCTGTCGCTCGAGGAGGTGCTTCCGCGGCTCCTCGAAGGCCTCTTCGAGATCTACCCTCAGGCCGACCGGGGCTTCGTGCTCCTCGTCGACCCCGACTCCGGCCGACTCCTCCTTCGTGGCAAGAAGATCCGCGGCCCCCGCGAGGAAGGGCCACCGCGGCTGAGCGTCTCCGTCCTCGACACCGTCATGGAGACCCGTCGCGCGATTCTCTCCAACGACCTCCAGTCCGACGCCCGGTTCGATGCCAGCCAGAGCATCATGTCGGGGTGGATGCGTTCGGTGATGTGCGTCCCGATCTGCCGCGCCGACGGCAGTGTCCTCGGCGTCGTGCAACTCGACGCCGCGGGACGGGGACGGGGGGAGTTTCGCGAACGGGATCTCGAGGTCTTGGCCGGCATCGCCGGGGCGGCGGCGCAGGCGGTGGAACAGGCTTTGGCCCACGACGAGCGCCTTCACCAGGCGAAGCTCACCCGCGATCTCGAACTGGCCGGCGACGTTCAAAAAGCCCTTCTTCCCACGAAGCCGCCGGAGATCCCCGGCTACGAGGTGTTCGACTTCTACGAGCCGGCCCGGCATGTCGGCGGGGATTACTTCAACTACGTTCCCCTCCCTGACGGCAGGATCGCCGTCGTCATGGCCGACGTGTCGGGCAAGGGGGTGCCGGCGGCGATGGTGATGGCGGTACTCTCGGGAGACGTGAAATACTGCCTCGCCGCCGAGCCCGATCTCGTCCGTGCCGTGAGCCGGATCAACGACAGCGTCTGCCGCAGTGGCTGGGACGAACGCTTCGCAACCTTCGTCGCCGCGGTGCTCGATCCCCTCACCCACCGGGCGACGCTCGTCAACGCCGGCCATCTTCCTGCCTACGTCCGCGATGCCGAGGGAAACGTGACGTCCGTCGGCCCTGAACAGGGGGGGCTTCCGCTGGGAATGGCGGCCGAATGGGAATACAGCTCGTCGGAGATCGCGATCGAACCGGGAATGACACTCGTGTTCTTCACCGACGGGATCAGCGAGGCGATGGACGTCGAGGACCGCCTTTACGGGCTCGAGCGGATCGAAGCGCAGGTGGGCAAGCCCGGAGGGAGCCCCGAGGAGGTCGGGCGGAGGATCCTCGACGACGTCGAGCGTCACACCGCCGGCCAGATCCGCAGCGACGACATGTGCCTGGTGTGCGTTGGTCGGGTGTCGGGGGATGGCGACTCCGGCGGCAGTTCCCTCTCCCTCCGCCCTGCCGAGAAGACGCCGCGTCGGGGCGGCCGGAAGCCTTCCGGCCCGAGAAGTCGCTGAGTCGTGCGAGCGGAAGCGATCGTGACGCCTGGGGCGAGCCCCCGCGATCACCGCTTCGGACGGGGAATCCTGCCGGCGGGACCGCCGCTCCTTCCCCCCTTCCGGCCCCTTCCGCCGGCGCGGCGCTGGCTCCCGCCGCCTCCCTCGCCCCGCATCCCGGAAATCCGGTCGCGGATCGCGGCAGCCCGCTCGAAATCGAGCTCGGCGGCCGCCTGCATCATGTCAGCCTCGAGCTGCTCGAGGAGCTCGGCCGACTGGCGGCGTCCCTCCTCCCCCTGCCCCACCGCCTCGAAGGCCCTGGCACGGGCGGCCGATTCGGCCTCGATCCCGGAGCGGATCTCCTTGCGCACCGTCTCCGGCGTGATTCCGTGGGCCGTGTTGTAGGCCTGTTGGAGCTCGCGGCGGCGCTGGGTTTCGTCAATCGCCAGCTGCATCGATTCGGTGACGGTATCGGCGTAGAGGATCACGCGGGCATCGACGTTGCGGGCCGATCGTCCGATCGTCTGCATGAGCGAAGTCTCGCTCCGTAGGAAGCCCTCCTTGTCGGCGTCCATGATCGCCACGAGCGACACCTCGGGGAGATCGAGCCCCTCACGGAGAAGATTGACGCCGACGAGGACGTCGAACTTCCCCTCGCGGAGCTCCCGGAGGAGATCGACCCGCTCGAAGGCGTCGAGTTCGCTGTGGAGCCAGCGACAGCGGACGTTGCGCTCCTGGAAGTAGGCGGTGAGGTCCTCGGCGAGCTTCTTCGTGAGCGTCGTGACGAGGACACGGTGACCGGCGGCCACCGTCGTGGCGATCTCGCCGGCGAGGTGTGGAACCTGGTTGCGTGCCGGGACGATCTCAATGACCGGGTCCAAGAGCCCCGTCGGACGGATCACCTGTTCGACCACCTCCCCGCCGGTGCGGGCCAATTCCCATTCGCCCGGGGTGGCCGAGACGTACACCGTCTGGTGGAGCTTCTTCTCCCACTCGTCGAACTTCAGCGGCCGGTTGTCCATGGCGCTGGGGAGGCGGAAGCCATGCTCGACGAGCGTCGTCTTGCGGCTCTTGTCGCCGGCGTACATTCCCCGCACCTGCGGCACGGTGACGTGTGATTCATCGACGAAAAACAGGTATTCCTCGGGGAAATAGTTGAACAGCGTGTCGGGCGTGCTGCCGGGAGCGCGGCCGGAGAGGGGGCGCGAGTAGTTCTCGATTCCCGGACAGAAGCCGGCCTCGAGGAGCATCTCGAGATCGAAGCGGGTGCGCGCCGCCAGGCGCTGGGCCTCGAGGAGCTTTCCCTGCGACTTGAGCTCCTCCAGACGCGTCTCGAGTTCCTGGCGGATCGTTCCCACCGCCGCCCGGACACGGTCCTCGGGCATGACGAAGTGCCGGGCGGGATAGAAATACGTCTCGTCCTTGCGGGCCGCCACCTCGCCGCTGGTGGGGTGGGTGACGGCGATCGACTCGATCGTGTCCCCCCAGAACTCGACCCGCGTCGCGAGTTCCTCGTACGGCGGCCAGATGTCGATCGAATCGCCGCGGACGCGGAACCGGCCCCGTTCCAGGGCGACGTCACTCCGCTCGTAGTGGATCGAGATCAGCTTCTCGAGGAGCTGCTCCCGGGTGAGCGTCATCCCCGAGGCGAGGCGGATGACCATCGCCCGGTAGTCATCGGGCGAACCGAGCCCGTAGATACACGACACACTGGCGACGACGATCACGTCGCGCCGGCTCACCAGCGCGCTGGTCGCGGCCAGCCGGAGGCGGTCGATCTCCTTGTTGATGGCGGCATCCTTCTCGATGTAGATGTCGCGCTGCGGAATGTAGGCCTCGGGCTGGTAATAGTCGTAGTAGCTGACGAAATAGTGGACGGCGTTGTGGGGGAAGAAGTCGCGGAACTCCGCGTAGAGCTGGGCCGCGAGGGTCTTGTTGTGGGAGAGGACGAGCGTCGGCCGGCCGACCCTGGCGATCACGTTGGCCATCGTGAACGTCTTGCCGGAGCCGGTCACGCCCATCAGGACCTGCGAGGCCCGCTCCTCGGCCACACCGCGGACGAGGCTCTCGATCGCGGTGGGCTGGTCGCCCGCCGGGGCGTAGGGGCTGACGAGTTCGAAGACGCCGGGACGAGGGATCATCGGGAGGGCTCCGACGGCGGCGACTGCCCGGGAAGCGGGCGAAGGTGGGGGCGGAGGCGGGCGAGCGTGGCTGCGCCGACGCCGGGGACGTCGAGGAGCGACTCCGGCGTCTGGAAGGGGCCGTGAAGGTCGCGGTGATCGACGAGTCGCCTGGCGAGAGCGGGGCCGACGCCCGGAAGTTGCGAAAGCTCGACGGCCGCGGCCGAATTGAGATCGACGGTGAACCTCAATGGGATGGCCGGGGGGGCGTCGTGGTCCACGAGTCCCCCCTGAAGACCCCCGGCGGCGACGTACCAAGCCGCCATCCCGGCGAGGCCCATGGCCACGACGAAGGCGATCACCGGCTGGGTGCGCCGGGGGAGCTGATGCTCGATGGCTCCCCGGAGCTTGTGAAATCCCTTGTCCATGGAGTCATCGTACCGCCTTCCCCCGCGCGGTGTCGTCGCGGTACGCTGCCGGGGCGCCGGGCCTCCGTCCCGGCAGCGCCAGGCTCCGTCCCGGAGGTGTCATGACCGCAGGCCCCAATCCCGTTTCCAGGTCCACGTCCGCCGCTCCGTCGGGCGTCAAGCCGGCCCCCCGCGACCACCAACGCCTGGAGTGGGATGGCGCGCTCGAGCGGTTCGTTGCCGGCCTCGTACCGACGTGGCTGGCGGAGGATTTGGGGCATGAGTGCGATTGGACGAGCCTTTCGATCGTCCCGTCCGACGCCCGGGCCGAACTCGACGTCGTGGCCAGGGCCCGAGGCGTGGTCGCGGGCTTGGGGGCGGCGGGCATCGTCGCGGCGGGGGTCGATCCTCGGCTCGAGTGGATGCCGGCGGTGCGCGATGGCGACGAAGTCGCGCGGGGAACGATCGTTGCCCGGCTCGTCGGCCCGACCCGGAGCATCCTCACCGCCGAACGGACGGTGCTCAATCTCCTCGGCCGGATGTCGGGGGTGGCCACGGCCACGCGCCGGCTCGTCGATGCGGTGGCCGGAACGAAGTGCCGGATCTACGACACCCGCAAGACCGTCCCCGGCTTGAGGCTCCTCGACAAATACGCCGCCCGGGCCGGTGGCGGCTGGACCCACCGAATCGGTCTCTACGACGCGATTCTCATCAAGGACAACCATCTCGCGGCGATGGCGGCTGCCGGAGGGGATCCGGCTCTGGCGGTGCTCAAGGCCCGGGATTTCATCGCCCGGACGTTTCCCGCTGATCGGGCCGCAGCCACGGTCGTGGAGATCGAGCTCGACACCCTCGACCCGCTCCCGGCCGTCCTTGAAGCGGGCCCTGACATCGTCCTCCTCGACAACATGTCCCCGGAGGATTTGGTCGCCGGAATCGCGATCCGCAACCGGTTCCGTTCGGAGGTGATTCTCGAGGCGTCGGGGGGGATATCACCCGATACTGTGGCCGCGATCGCCGCCACCGGCATCGATCGGGTCAGCAGCGGTTGGCCGACTCACGGCGCTCCCTGGCTCGACGTGGCGCTCGATTGGGGAACGGTCGTGCGGAGTGCGTAGGGATCACCCCGACGCCGGCCTGCCAATCTCGCAACGGCCACGACTCGGTCCGAGTCATGACCATCGGTGGCGCAGGAGCAGGCAAGGCGCGCAAAACCCGGAACGGACGCACTCGTCCGACCGGGAAGCGTTGCTGGGAGCGATCAGACGCCGAGGAGGCGATTCCGCTTCGTGCGACGTTCCGCACGGAGGCGGGCGCGGCGGCGGGTCTCGCTCGGCTTCTCGAAGAATTCACGCCGCCGCATCTCCTTCTTGATGCCACTGCGCTCGACCAACTTCCGGAAACGGCGGACCGCTTCCTGAATGCTCTCCCGTTCACGAACCGTGAGCTTGACCATACGAATCCCGATGAGCTGGAAATACCCGGAACGAAGCTCCAAAGGGTAGCGAAAGCAGGCCGGAAAGTCCATCCCGGCATGCTCGATGGCGATTTCGGGGCGGTCGTTTTCCCGGACGAGGCCGCCGGAAAGACGGCCGGCAGCTGGCTGTTCGGCGGCGGCGACGCCTCCCAGCCGCGTGTGGCGAGGCTTGGATTGCCCGTTCCCGGCTCCGGCCCCACAATTGGCCCGATCCTGTCCCCTCCGGAATCAAGGCCGTGCCGAGTTCGCGGCGTTCCAGGCCGCGTCCCGGTCCGTACCACGTATTGCCCCCTTTCGCCCTCTCGGGCCTCGAGGCGGGAGGCCAACGGAACCACCGATGATCGCCGAAGTCGTTCCGCCGGGGCCGCTCAACGAACTCGTCTTTTGGACCGATGCGACGGCCATCAGGGAAGGGATCCTGGCGGTCGCGGCACTCGTGGTCTTCCTCGTTACTGCCCCACGGGGGAGGCGGTGGCTCTCCTGGCTGTCGATCTCGCTGCTCGCCCTGTCGGTGATCCCGCTGATCGCGATCATCGTCTTCCCGTTCCCGGCCACCGTCGATGCCGAAGGTGGGGCAGCCCATGGCCTCGGCCATGCCCACCATGTCCAGCGTTTTCTCCTCGTGGCTTCGTTTCTCCAGTCGTGCCTCCTCCTCGTGGTGGTGTGCGGATGGGAACGCCTTGCCAGGCCGATGCCGAAGATCTTCATCGACATCCTCCGCTGCTTGATGCTGGCGATGGCGCTGCTGATCGTGCTTTGGGATGCCGGGATCAACGCCGGCGAACTGATCACCGGCTCGGCTCTGGTCACCGCGGTGCTCGGCTTCGCCCTCAAAGACACCCTCGGCAACGTCTTCGCCGGCCTCGCGATCCACGCGGAGCATCCTTTCGAGGTCGGTGATTGGATCCAGTACGACGCCAATCAGGCCCACATCGGTCGGGTGGTCGAGGTCAACTGGCGGGCGACGAAGGTGATCACGCTCGACGAGGCCTACGTCATCGTTCCCAACGGCCAACTCGCCCAGGCCTCGATCCGCAATTTCACGAAGCCCGATGCCTGGTCTCGGCGGTCGATCTACGTCATCACTTCCTATGACGTCTCCCCGCAGCGCGTCCAGCGGATCATCCTCGAGGCGATCCGGGGGAGTTTCGGGGTTCTCGAGCATCCGGCGCCGTCGGTGGTGACGAGCAATTTCACCGACCGCGGCGTAGAGCACTGGGTGCGGCTGTTCACGAAGGACTTCGACAAGCGCGATCGCGTCGACGGCATGGCCCGCGACCGGATTTGGTTCGCGTTGGCCCGCAACGGTATCGAGATTCCGACGGCCACGCAGTCGATCCGGCTGACGCAACTCCCTGCCCCTCCCCTTCCGGAGCCGGCCGAGGCGAGGCTTGCCAGGCGGGTGGAGTCGCTCAAGCGGGTCGGCATCTTCGCCGGCCTGTCTCCGGGCCAACTCGAGCGGCTGGGGATGGAGGGACGGGAATGGCGGTTTGCCGGCGGCGAGCCGGTGATCCGCCAGGGGGAGCCGGGAGAGAGCCTGTTTGTCGTCCTCGAAGGGGGCGTCGAGGTGAGTGCCCGGGAGGGAGATGGCGTGCCGGTGGTGATCACAACGCTCGGGCCGGGGGGATTCTTCGGCGAGATGTCGCTCATGACCGGGGCGGCGCGGTCGGCCACGATCACGTCCAAGGTCGAGTCGTGCCTCCTCGAGATCGATAAGGCGACCATGCGGCACGTCCTCGAGGAGCAGCCGGGGCTCGTCGAGACCCTCGGAGCGGCCCTCACCGCCCGCGCCGGCGAACGCTCCACGGCCCTCGCCCGCGACGGTCGCCGGGAGGATCCGCCGCAGCCGGATCTTTTTCAAAGGATCAGGGATTATTTCGCGATGTGAGCGGCGGAGGCCTGTCCTCCCCACCCCCGCTCTTCCCTCCCCGGAGCCAACCGCACCATGCGGATCGAACTTCTGCCCTCGAGCATCCCGTCGACCGACGCGCAGTTCCTCGTGTCGTTCATCATCAACGACAGCGTGGCGATCGACGCCGGTTCGATCGGCCTTCTTGCCGATCTGGAACGCCAGCGGGCGATCCGCCACGTGTTCATCACCCACGAACACCTCGATCACATCGCGAGCCTCGCGATCTTCCTCGAGAACGTCTACGAGCCCGGTCCCGACTGTGTCGAATTGCTCGCCGCCCCCGATGTTCTCGAGTTCCTCCACGGCGACGTCTTCAACGGCCGGGTATGGCCCGATTTCTTCGAGCTGTCGAGCCCCGAAAATGCCTTTCTGAAGACCACCGTCCTCGAGCCGATGGTGCCGGTGGTGCGTTGCGGATTGACCGTCACCCCGGTACCGGTGTCGCATGGCGTCGAGACCCTCGGTCTGGTCGTCGACGACGGTCGGGCCGCCGTCGGCTTCCCCTCCGACACCGGACCCACCGAGCACTTGTGGTGCCATCTTGGCGCGGTGCCGCATCTGAAGGCGGTGTTCCTCGAGGCCAGCTTCCCGTCGAGCTTGAGCGACCTCGCCACGCTGACCGGCCACCTCTGCACGCGCACCTTCCCAGTCGAGGCGGCAAAGCTTCCCGCCGGGGTGCGGAAGATCGTCGTTCACCGCAAGGCGCGGTATGCCGCGGAGATCGCCGCTGAGCTTGCGGCCCTCGGCCTCGACAACGTGGAGCTCGTCCGGCCGGGGTATGGCTACGAGTTTTGAGGTCGATCAGCCCTTCCCGCGGCCCTGTCGCTTCCGGTCGTGCTCCGAGAGGAGCATCTTGCGGAGGCGAATGACATCGGGGGTCACCTCGACGAGTTCGTCGTCCTCGATGTATTCCAGCGCCTCTTCGAGCGACATCCGCCGCGGGGGCTTCAGGAGGATGTTGCGGTCGCTGCCGCTGGCACGCATGTTCGTCAGCTTCTTTTCCTTCGTCGGGTTGACGATCATGTCGTCACTGCGGGCATTCTCCCCGACGACCATCCCCTCGTAGACCTCGTCGCCCGGCTCGATGAACAAGTCGGCCCGTTCCTGGAGGCCGTCGAGCCCGAAGGCGACCGCCTTCCCGGGAACCATCGAGATCAGCACGCCGTTGGCCCGGCCCGACACATCCCCTTCCATCGGGCTCCACTTCTCGAAGCGATGGTGCATGATCGCCGTCCCTTGCGTGGCGTTGAGGACGCGCGTCCGCAGCCCGATCAGGCCGCGGGCCGGGATCGAAAACTCCGCATGGGCGAACTCGCCGCGGTTGCCCATGTGGCGGAGCTGGCCGCGACGTGAGCCGGTCAGTTCCATCACCGGCCCGAGCTTGTCGTGGGGGACCTCGACGACGAGTGACTCGAAAGGTTCGAGCGTCTTGTCCCCTTCCTTGTGAAGGATGACGCGAGGCTTCCCCACCGAGAGCTCGTAGCCCTCACGCCGCATCGTCTCGATCAGCACCGAGAGATGGAGCAAGCCGCGGCCCGAGACGGAGAAGTTGTCGGAGCCCGCGATCGGCTCGACGCGCAAGGCGACGTTCCGCTCGAGCTCCTTCATGAGCCGGTCGCGGAGGTGACGCGTGGTGAGATACTTGCCGGATCGGCCTGCCAGCGGGGAGCTGTTGACGCCGAAGACCATGTTGAGCGTCGGCTCGTCGACCGAGAGACGCTCGAGCGGACGGGGATCGGCCGGGTCGCAGATCGTGTCGCCGATCTCGACGTTCTCCATGCCACTGACGGCGCAGATGTCGCCGGCGGTGGCCTCCTCGGCGTCCACCTTCCCGAGCTTGTCGAACAGCTGGAGCCCCACGACCTTCGCCGGCACGAGCGTGCCGTTCGACGTCGACCGGACGATCTGCTGCCCCTTGGTGATCTTTCCCGACTCGAGCCTGCCGACCGCGATCCGGCCGACGTAATCGGACCAGTCGAGAGTGGTGACGAGCATCCGCAGCGGGGCCGTCGGATCGACCGCCGGGCCGGGGATCTTCTCGATCACGAGGTCGAGCAGCGGCGCCATCGTCCCTTCGCGGGCATCGACGTCGTGGGAGGCGAAGCCGTGCCGCGACGAGGCGTAAACAAAGGGGAAATCGGCGAGATCGTCGTCGGCACCGAGTTCGAGAAACAGGCCGAGGATCTCGGCGAGGACCTCGAGCGGCCGGGCGTCGGGGCGGTCGATCTTGTTGACGACGACCACCGGGCGGAGCCGAGCCTCGAGCGCCTTGGAGAGGACGAATCGGGTCTGGGGCATCGGCCCCTCGGCCGCGTCGACGAGAACGAGGGCCCCGTCGGCCATGCGCAGCACCCGCTCCACCTCGCCGCCGAAGTCGGCGTGGCCTGGGGTGTCGATGATGTTGATCTTCGTCCCCTTCCAGTCGACCGAGATGTTCTTGGCGAGGATCGTGATCCCGCGTTCCCGCTCGAGGTCGTTGGAGTCGAGGATCCGCTCGCCGGAGAGTTGGCTGGCGCGGAACTGCCCGCTCTGGCGGAGGAGGCAATCGACGAGCGTCGTCTTGCCATGATCGACGTGCGCGATGATGGCGATGTTGCGGATGTCGGAGCGACGGGGGAGCGAGACGGCGGGGGCGTCGGAGGCGGAGGGGCCGGACATGGGGTGCTGCCCGGCGGACCGGGCTTCTCGGGGCGGGAGGGGATGCGCTCGCGGGGATCGGGAGCGGGCGGGAACGGGCACGTGGAGGGGAAACCTCCCAGTATCCCTGACGGGAGGTACTCCCGTCCAGTGAGGAAGGCGTGTTGGCCACGCCAGCCCTCTCCCGTCAGTCGACCTGCCGCGCGGCGGCGTAGAGCCGGTCGAAGAGTTCGGAGGGGGATTCCCCGCTCGCCAGCGCCGTCCAGGCGGCGCGGAGCGGGGGCGATTCCGGGGCGGCCGCGGCGGTGCACGTTTCCGCGGCGCGGGTGGCGGCAGCGGGGCCGACGAACACGGCGACAAGTTCATCCCCACCGAGTCGGGCCAGCAGGTGGGCGTCGGGGGCGAGCGAACGCAACCGCCCGGCGGCCAACCGGAGGAGCGCATCACCGGCGGTGAACCCATGGAGCGCGTTGGTCTGCTTGAGGCCAACGACATCGACGAGGGCACATGTGATTCCGGCCGCGGCGGCGGCCTTATCTTCGCCGAGGAGCGCTTCGAGGGCATCCCGGGGGAAGAGGCCGGTGAGCGGATCGAGGGCCGGTCCGTGGTCGTGGTGGCAGCCGTGGACGACGGTCCGGCGGCGAGAGCAGGCCGGTCCCTGAGGGCGGCGGGACGGATCGCGGTGGCCAGCCGAGGAGAGGATCACGGGACCACGCAATCAGCGGAGGGAGTGGATCACGGCGCGATCGAGCCACCCGAGGGGCTAGCCTGGACACCAAACCGGTGCCAGCGGGAGGGGCAACGCAATGGAGACGGAGGGACTCGAACCCTCAACCCCCGCGTTGCAAACGCGGTGCTCTGCCAATTGAGCTACGTCCCCGAGCGTGGAGCGTGCCCAACCGCCGCGGCCGGGTCCCGAACCACCAACCGGCTTATCTCGCACCCAACCGCCGCGGCCGGGTCCCGAACCACCAACCGGCCCAATTCGTGCCCATCAGCCGCGGCCAGGTCCCGAACCACCACCCGGCCCAATTCGTGCCCATCAGCCGCGGCCGGGTCCGCGGCCTCAAACTGCGCGCGCCAAGATTCGAACTTGGGACCTCTACCTTATCAGGGTAGCGCTCTAACCAACTGAGCTACGCGCGCTTGCGGCAACGACGACGTCTCAAAAGGGCATCGCCGAAGCAGGAGAGAAAAGTATCGGCGGCGGTGGCCGGAATGCAACCCTCTCCTTCG
>JBIIQL010000505.1:0-3257 GCA_044342095.1 Pirellulales bacterium | reverse complement strand
AGACGATCCCTGGCCGTCACAAGCTCGCCCTCACGGGCACGCCGATCCAGAACAAGCTCGAGGAGCTGTGGTCACTGTTCGACTTCGCGATGCCCGGATTCCTTGACTCGCGGGCCGCCTTCCGCCGCCGCTACACGGTGAACAACAGGGTCGACTGGCCCGCCGTCAACGACGTGCTCATCCCCCGCATCCGGCCGTTCGTTCTCCGCCGGCTCAAGAGCGCCGTCGCCCGGGATCTCCCCGAGAAGATCCTCGTCGAGCGGCAGGTGCCCCTCACGCCGCTCCAGGTGACGCTCTACAACGCCGTTCGCGACAGCGTCGAGTTTCGCCGGATGCGCGAGGAAGTGGAGCAGCACGGCGTGGCCCGCTCCCAGACGCACATCTTCGCGGCGCTCACGAAGCTCCAGAACATCTGCAACCATCCCTGTTTCGAGTCGGGGGCCGCCAATCCAAAGAGCGCCCTCCCGGCCGATTCCGGCAAGCTCGATCTGCTCCAGGAGCTCATCGAGGAGGTCGTCGACGGCGGGCATCGAGCGCTCGTCTTCTCGCAGAGCACGCGGGTTCTCGATCTCATCGCCCACTGGTTCGGGCAGTGGGGGGTGACGTCGCTGCGGATCGACGGCAGCACCCCCGCCCTCGACCGGGCGAGACTCGCCGACACGTTCAACGCCGATGCCTCGATCCACGCCTTCCTCCTCTCGACGCGGGCCGCCGGCACCGGGCTGAACCTCGTCGGCGCCGACACGGTCATCTTCTATGATCATGACTGGAATCCGGCCAACGACGCCCAAGCGATGGATCGGGCCTATCGGATCGGACAGACGCGGAACGTCACCGTTTACAAGCTCGTCTCCCGCGGCACGCTCGAGGAGAAGATCCTCGCCCGGCAGACGGAAAAGCTGTCCCTCGCCGAGGGGGTGATCGGCGCCGATGCCGGTGGCTTCAAGGATCTGTCGCGCGAAGAGCTTCTCGACCTGTTCACGCTCGACGGCGACGCCTGAAGTCGGTCGGGGGCTCGTTGCCGGGGGAGACGTTCATGGCTGATGAGTCTGCCGCGGTTCTCCCACCGGTCTGGTCGAGCGAGGACGACGTGGCCTGGCCGTTCACCCGGCTGATGGTTGAGTGCTCGGCGATCGCCTACGACCCGGAGCCGGTCGGGCTCGGGAGGCTCCGCTCCCTCGGCCTCACCGGGCATCTCCTCACGGGGCGGGGTGTCGAGGCCTTCCCGATGGCGGTCTACGCGGTCCGCAGCGGAAGCGATGGTGTGCTCGCCTTTCGGGGGACGCACAGCGGCGGTTCGATCCTTCAGGATCTCAAAGTCATCCGGCGTCGCACCCCCGAGGGGCGCCTCCATGCCGGCTTCGCCGATGGCTACGGCGATATCCATGACGTTGTCGTCAGCCGACTTCGTCGCTTTTCTGCAAAGCGCGTCTGGCTAACGGGGCACAGCCTGGGGGGTGCGCTTGCGGTCGTGGGGGCCAATCGGCTCCAGGAGGCGGGATTCGAAGTGGCCGGTGTGGTCACGTTCGGCCAGCCGATGGTGGCGATGCCGGATCTCGCCCGGGTGCTCGCTCGCCGGTTCCGCGGCCGGTATGTCGCCTTCGTCAACGGGAACGATCCGGTTCCGAGGGCGGTGTTGCCCTACGTCCATTTCGGCCGCTGCATCCGCCTGGCCGGTCACGTCTTCACTCGTTTTGACAGGGTGCCGAGAACGTTCGGTGTAGCGCCGCCGGAGGAGCGTCTGGACAGTGCCAGACAGACCGACGACCCCGGGCTCGAGCCGATGGATGCCCTCGAACTTGACGCCATCATCGGGCACCTCGAGGCGGAGGAGGCGTCTCCCCGGCTCGACTCCCAGGGGCACATCATCGCCCGCGGGCTCTTCAATCGCTTCCAGGAGCACACCCTTGCCGCCTACGCCGCCCTCGTCGAGCGATTCCTCGCCGCTGGACGGGCGTAAACGAAGCGCTGAAGCCCCGGGGCCGTTGCTATCCTCACACCGGATGCACTCTCCAGAAGCTCGTCGCCCCGCTGAGCCCAATGCCATGCCGCTCGCCCAGAATCCCTCGGCCGATTCAGGCCCCGGTTCAGGCCCGAATCCAGACACCGCTCCAAGCCGCCGCCAGCCCCTCGCCGACCGATGGCTTCGGATTTGGCACGCCTGGGAGCGGACGGCGTGGCGGGGGGCGATCGCGTGGATGTCCGTCGTGGCCGTGGCCTGGCTTACCTACCAGACGTGGCGCTACTTCTCTGTCCCCACGCACCTCGGGGAGAAGGCGGTCAGCCTCGGGGCGATCGATCTCCACAATCGCTTCGATGAAGTCCGGTCATGGTTCCGGGGGGAGTTCGTCTACGCGATGTACGCCGATGCGGTCTATCCCCCGGCCAGTTACGCGCTGCTCGGATTCGTCTTCAATGTTCTTCCCTGGGTGATCGTCAAGCCGCTGTGGTATCTCCTCTCGCTCTTGTCGGTGGGGATCCTCGGTCGGACCCTGGTCGCGCACAGCCTGGCAGCGTCGCCGACGGAGAAGACGTTCCTCGGCCTGATGCCCTTCGCCTTCTACGCCACCGGCGCGGCGGTCGGGAACGGGCAACTGGTGGTGTTCGTCCTGCCGCTGGTCGTGAGTGCCATCCTCCTCCTCACACGCCCCGATTCCCCGGAGCGAGGCATCGGGCGGGGATCGCTGTTGATGCTCTTCGCGCTCGTGCAGCCGACGATCGCCGCCCCCTTCTTCTGGCTGGTGATCTTCTTGTCGCCGCGACTGAAGCCGGCGATCGTCGTCGTGGCCCTCTATGGGACGATGACGGCGCTCGCGTTGCCGTTCCAGATCGGGGCCAAGGTTCCGCAAAGACCGGAGCAGCAGCCTCCGGCGGCCGTGGCAGCCAGCGGCTCCGGAGCGACGTCGTCCGCAGATCCCTGGACGCCGGAGGATCGCCAGCGGTATTTCAAGCGGGTCGCACGAGACGGCAGTGTGTTGACGATCTGGTCGAAGCGCGCCACCCAGGCCGCCGGGATTGGCTCGGTCCGCGGCGGCTACGCCAGCGCCCACGACCTCCTCGCCGCGCTCGGGCTCTCCGCCTGGAACCTGCCTGTCTCCCTGGCGATTCTGATCGTGCTCGGGGGCTGGGTCTTCCGTCACCGCCGGGTCGATCTGTGGCTGCTCCTGGCGGTGACGGCCATCGTGGCCCGGATGTGGACGTACCACCGCTGGTACGACGATCTTCTCCTCGTCCTTCCCCTCATCGCCCTGTTCCGG
>JBIIQL010000504.1:0-3264 GCA_044342095.1 Pirellulales bacterium | reverse complement strand
GTTTTTATCAACGAGCTCTCCGCATCCCAGACACCACGGCATTGCGGTGGAAAACTCATCGCCCCGCGTTTCCGCTCCGCTTCTTCCCCTCCCGCGCGAGCCACGCCTCGAAGACGGCGGCGGGGGGGCCCTGGAAGGCGCCGGCGAAGGCCTCGTCGAACGGGGCCTCGGCGTCGAGCGCGCCGAGGATCGCCTTGAAGCGGCTCCCTCCCCCTGAAGCCGCGGCGAGGAAGGCCCCGCCCACGGAGGCTTCGTCGGCCGCTCCCCCGATCCCTTCGACCACCACCGCCGGTCGACGCATGCGCTGCAGCCGTTCGCCCGCCTGACTACGCCACGTCTTGGCGAGCGCCGACTTCGTCCCCACTTTCATGGCCACCGCGCGGCCGGCGCCGGCGGCAAACCAGTCCGGGGTGCCACGGGCCAGAAACGCCGCCGCGGCAAGCTCCTCCGCGATCAGCGCGATTGCATCGGCCCGTTCCGCCGCTGAATCGACCGCCGGGGCGACGAGGGCCCCGTAAACCACGTCGCCGCTCACCCCCGCCTTGCCGGAGAGCCCCTTGGGGCGTTCGTCGCCGAGGACATTGACCCAGAAGTCGGAGTAGTCGTAGGGCTTGTCGAAGACCATGAGGACAACCCCACCCTTCACCAGCGGCCTGCCGGTCGTACCGAGGGTCTCAGCGACTTCTTCCATCGCCTTCTCGGCGAGATCGGCGAGGCTCTCGAGCCTCGATTCGGGGAGATTACCCACGAGGCGGAGATCGCCCCGGGTGATGACCGTCGGCTCCTCGTCGGCGATCGCCCTCCGCCACACGGCGTCGGTGGCCTCGAATCGGGCGGTGAGAAGATCGGCGTGGGAGAGGCTGCGGGCCCGGCCGGCGGCAGCCACCGTCGTCAAAGGCGTCTGGGCCGTGAGGAGATCGAGCTTTCCCCCCTGATCGATCCACTTCTCGATCGTCGCGATCACCTCGGGGTCCAGCGGGGCCTTCCCGAGCGGCATCGGCTGCCCCTCGATCTCCCGCCCCTTGAGCTTTCTCACAAGCAGGCTCGCGGCCCCCTCGCCAGCGACAATCGGCGCCCCGTTGGCGCCGCCCCGGAGGAGGGACTCGAGCGACACCATCGAGAGATTCCCGTCGGGCTGCATCGCGTCGTGGCAGCCACCGCACTGTTTGACGAGGACCGGGGCGACCTCGAAGGCAAACGACACATCCCCCGGCTCGAGCTTCACAGCCCCGGCAGGGGTCGCTGCCGGCGCCGCGGCCGCTCCCGGATTCCGGAGCGACACCATCGGGTCGGTGCCATCAAAGACCGCCCCATCGTTGATCCATCTGATGAGGATGGCGCACTCGTCGGGCGACACCTTGCCGCCGCCCCGGGGCATGTCGCCGGTGCGGATCACCTCGATGAGGCGGCTGTCCGCGCCGGCCCCCTTTTGGACCATCCCGGTCTTCATGAGCGTGTCGTAGGAGGTGAACTGAAAATCTCCCCGTCGGCCGGCCACATGACATCCGCCGCAATAGCGCACGAGGATCGGAGCGACCTGTTCGACGAAGCTCACGGCGTTCGAGACAGAACTCTTGTCGCCTGCACCGGCGGGCTTGCCGACAGCGCCTTTTTTCGCTCCCCCGGCCGGGGACTTGGTTGGCTTCGCCGGCGCCTCTCCCTTCGGCTTGGCGGCAGCCCGCGGCAGCGAGGGGAGTTCAATGGCATCGACCTCGACACCCTGGAGTTCGAGTTCGTCGCGCATCGTCCGGGCGCGGTCGAGCAGGCTGCGAGCCGCAGGCGACGGCGGCTCCGCTCCGAGAAGCGCCGAAAGCGCCTCGATCGCCGTCACAAACCGATCGCGGGCTGCCGAGGGGCGTTCCGCATCGAGATCCTCGCGCACGCCATCGAGCAGCGACTTCACGGCGGCCGCCGTCGGAGGCTTGTCATCCGCGCGACTCGCCGGGCCGATCGTCACAAGCGCCGCCACAACGGCCGCCAAGATCGCCACGAACCGCCAACGGTCGCTCTTCCCGCAGGTCATCGAAACAAGGCCCTCGCCGATCATGATCCGCCCCCTCTTGAAGCCCACCAGACCCCTGCAAGAAATGCTCCCACGGCGACGAGCAAGACCCCCACGATCCAAGCATACGGAGCCCAAGCCGGAAGGGTCAGCCTCCGCCCCTTTCGCACCGCCGGTGGATCCCCGGGGCGTCTCCCCCGGCGACCGCTCTCGGCGCCGACTTGGACCGTGAATGGCGCGTCTTGGAAGGCCTCTTCGGGGGGGGGTATCAGCGCCTCGAGCGACTTCTCGACCGCCGCTCCCTCGAACGTCGTGATGACGCCCCCCGCAGCCTCGGCTGGCACCATCACCCGCGTTTCACAACGCGGACAGACGATCGACGTCCCGTGCCAGCGAGCCGGCACATAGAGCTTCGACCGGCAACCGGTGCAGCGGAACTTGATCGGCATCGCTCCCCCTCCCATCGAGCGCCGGTCACTCCGCGCCCGGATCGCGTCGCGGGGGACGCCCACCATCGCCGGGGCGATCCCCACCCCAGGATTCCTGCCGCGGCTCCCCCTCCATGGGCTCCCGCAGCCGTCGGCGGCGGTACCGGCGCGGCACCATCCGATGACGGCGCCGGCGGGCCCCGCCACAGCGACGGCCCCCTTCGGCGGCAAGCGTCGCAATTCCAGCCAGAACCGCCGTCGCGACGACCGCCAGGAGCCAGATCACCGCCACGAGAAGCGCCACACGCCCGCAGAACCGGTCGCCGAGAGCATCCCCGAGCGCCGAGAGCAACGCCCCCAGTCCAACCACCACAAGCGCCAGGATCGGCAGGAGGAGCGAGGAGACGATGCCCCACGAGAGTGCCCGGCGCACGAAGTCGCCCATCGGCCCGCGCATCAGATTGGGATCCTCTCCGGGAGTTCGGTGGGGGTGGGGCGGGGAACGGTCTCCCCTGTCAGGGAGCGGCGTCGGCGACGGCGCGTTCTCCCGGAAGTGTACCGTTCCCGGGCTCCGCCGGCACGGCGCGTGGCCCGGTGCCGTCGGCGCTCCGGCAGCCCTCGCAGGGCCATGGTGACGACCGGGAGAGCCCCGCCTTTGGCGGACGGTGCGTTCCTCGGTCGCTCCGCCGATCCAACACGGGTTTCCCCGACTGAACTGCCCGCGATACCAGCGGCGGATCGCTTTTCGCCCGGACTGCTAAACTGCCGGGGCGTTCTCCCGGAGGAACCGAGAGCGCCGAAGGTCATGGAGGACACTCGATGAGTCGCCGCGCC
>JBIIQL010000503.1:0-3266 GCA_044342095.1 Pirellulales bacterium | reverse complement strand
GAAGACATACAGCCCGCCGATGGGAGTCGCGGCGACGGATGTGGAGAGGAGCAGTGAAAAGAGGATGCCGGTCGCAAAACGAATACTCATGCGCGGACCCTTCAGCTGTTCCTGCCGATTCTTCTTACGAGCGCGCGAAGTATGGTGCTCTCTCGCCAGGGCGTCAATCGCAGACGCTTGGTCGCAAGTCGGCCAGTCCGTGCCCTAGCGGGGGGCGTGCGATGGCCGTTCCACTCGCCTCGTGAATGCCGGATTCTCTCCGTCTCTCCTCGACCAGCCCGAGACGATTCACCCCGGGACGGCGCTCGTGCTCGTGTTCCACGGCTACACCGACTCGGCGGAGGGGGTCAGGCGGACCGCCGCGTTCACGCCTTTGGTCCCCGAGCACGGCTTCGTCGCCGTCTATCCGCTGGGCACCTTCCCGGCAGCCCGCTACTCGGTAGCGTCCGTCACCACGTCCCAGGCGGGAAACGGGTCGTCGAATCGGAGCCAGGCGTCGCGTCCGAAATGGACCTCGGCATCGGTCAGACAGCAGCGGTCGAGTCGTTGGAGCAGGTCGGGGGCGAGCTTCGCCCCGATGATCACCAGTTCCTGCCGCCGATCGCCCCAAGGCTCCTGCCATGTCTCCGAGATCTCGGCCTCGTCGATTTCCTCCGGCCACTCCTCCCGAGGCGCCGTCGCCAGCCAACAGCCACCGGGCTGAAGCGTCGATACCGCGCCCGCACTCGACCAGATGCCGGCGACGTCAGGTCGTGTCGCCAGCCAGACGAAGCCCTTCGATCGGATGACGTCACCGAAGGCCGGACCGGTGACGAGATCCCAGAATCTGCCAGGATGCAGTGGCCGGCGGGCCCGAAACACGACGCTCCCCAAGCCGTACTCTTCGGTCTCCGGAACATGCTCTCCCCGCGGCTCGGCCAGCCAGCCGGGCTGATGGCTGGCCTGCTCGATATCGAACAGCCCGGTGCCCATCACGGCCGTCAACGAAACCCGTCCGTGATCCGTTCGGAGGATCGTTGCCTGAGGGTTGAGATGTCCGAGGATCGCCTCGAGTCGAGCGGCTTCTGCTGCGGAGACGAGATCGGTCTTGTTGATCACGATCACGTTGGCACACTCCACCTGATCGACGAGGAGTTGCACGATGTCTCGGGAGTCGTCGCCGTTGAGCCCGATGCCGCGATCGCGGAGCTCGTCCCGCGAGCCGTAGTCGTTGAGAAAGTTCCGAGCGTCGACGACCGTCACGAGCGTGTCGAGCCGTGCCAGCGACGACAGGCTCTCCCCCTGCTCATCGGCGAACGTGAACGTCTCGGCCACCGGCAACGGTTCCGAGATGCCGGTGCTCTCGATGAGGAGGTAGTCGAACCGCCCCTCCCGGGCGAGGCCGGCAACCTCCTCGAGGAGATCCTCCCGGAGCGTGCAGCAGATGCAACCATTTGAAAACTCGACCAGCCTCTCCTCGGTTCGGCTCAGCCGCGCGGCCGGGGCGGCGAGTGGCCCTCCTACGAACCGGGCATCGATGTTGACCTCGCTCATGTCGTTGACGATCACGGCCACCCGCAGGCCGGCCCGGTTGCTGAGAATGTGGTTGAGCAGCGTTGTCTTGCCAGCCCCGAGGAAACCGGAGAGCACGGTGACTGGCAGCCGCGGATCGCTGGCATCCGGAACGGTGGCTGGGCGGGGCGGGTCTCTGGGAAGCAGATCCATGGCAGAACTCCGGAAGGGTTTCTTCGCGACAGCCCATGGAGCCTACCGCTCTTGCATACGTTATGCAACAGCACACGACAGTCACTTTTGATACCGTCCCGGAAACGGCCAAGCCCCCTCGGCTGTTCCTGCGGTCGATCTTTGTCGCGGACCGTCCGTCAGGCGAGCAGCTCGCGGATCACCCGCGCCGGCTCGACGCCGGTGAGCTTCTGCTCGAGCCCCTGGAAGAGATAGGTGAGCTCCTCGTGCCCGAGGCCGAGGAGGTGGAGAATCGTGGCGTGGAGATCGCGGATCGGCACTTTGTTGTCCACGGCCTTGAAGCCGAAGTCGTCGGTGGCGCCATACGCCATCCCGCCACGCACGCCCCCGCCGGCCAGCCAGACTGAAAATCCATACGGGTTGTGGTCGCGGCCGTCGGAGCCTTCGGAGGTCGGTGTGCGACCGAACTCCCCCCCCCACGTCACGAGCGTCGAATCGAGCAGCCCGCGGGCCGAGAGATCTTCGAGAAGCCCGGCGATCGGACCGTCGGTCTGAAGGGCGTTGATCTGGTGCTGGCCGTCGTTGTTGCCGTGGGTGTCCCAGCCCACGTTGCCGCCGCCGTGATAGAGCTGCACGAAGCGCACGCCGCGCTCCACGAGCCGGCGGGAGATGAGACACTGCGTGCCGAAGGGACGGGTCTCGTCGCGGTCGAGGCCATAGAGCCGGTGGGTGGCCGCGGTCTCGCGGGCGAGGTCGATCGCCTCCGGCGCCGCCGACTGCATCCGGAAGGCAAGCTCGCCGGCGGCAATCCGGGCCGAGAGCCGGTCGTCGCCAGGCCGCTCGGCCGCATGCTGCCGATTGAGCGCTTGCGTGAAGTCGAGGAGCCGGCGGGTGTCGAGGGAGGGAGCCGTGGCGGAGCGGTTGAGATGGAGGATCGGGGGCGCGGCACTTCGCAGCTCGGTGGCCTGATGGACCGCCGGGAGGAAGCCGGCGCCGTAGGTTTCCGGGCCACTCTTAAGCGGCCCGTCGCGCATCACCACGTAACCCGGCAGATCCTCTGCCTCGGATCCCAGGCCATACGTGCACCACGCCCCCAGGCTCGGCCGCCCCATCTGCCGGTTGCCGCCGTGCATGAAGTACAGCGCTGGAGAGTGATTGAACTCGGTGTGGTGGCAGCTGCGCACCACGGCCAGCCGGTCAGCGTGGGCCGAAAGGCGGGGGTAGAGATCGGAGATCTCGAGGCCGGATTGACCATGGCGGGCGAACGTCCGGCGGCTCGCGAGCACCGTCGCCGTGCTCGTCTTCGTGAACTCGAGGTCGAGGCTGCCAAAGCTCTCCGGCAGCGTCTGGCCGGCGTAGCGGGCCAGCATCGGCTTGGGATCGAAGGTGTCGAGTTGGCTCGGGCCTCCATGCATAAACAGCGAGATCACTGCCCGGGCCCGCGGGCGGTGATGAGCCGGGCGTGGAGCGAGCGAATGGGCCGCCACACCTTCCTGGCCAAGTACACCTTCCTGGCCAAGTACACCTTCCTGGCCAAGAACGCCGAGCGCCGCAAGTGTGCCGAAGCCGAGGCCGGCCCGGGC
>JBIIQL010000058.1:0-11354 GCA_044342095.1 Pirellulales bacterium | reverse complement strand
GATCGCCGCCGCGGTCGACGGCGATGAGGGAACGAGGTGGTGTGCCGCGGACGGATCGGCGCCCCAGTGGTGGCGGGCCGACTTCGAGCAGCCCCAGCGGGTCTTGGCCGTGGAACTCGACTGGGAGTTTCCGGACCGCGAGTATCGCTATCTCGTTGAAACCTCGCGCGATGGCTCCTCCTGGACCCGTGCCGTCGACGCGGAGAAGGGCGTCAAGGGCCCTGGCATCCACGAGGTGCCGACGGAGGTCGGCGCCGACGTGCGAGCGGTGCGGGTCACGTTTCTCAGCGGCCCCGGCTGGGCCAGCCTCCGTGAGGCCCGGCTCGTGGCGCCACCCGGCACGCCGGTGCCCAAGATCGAGCCCGTCGCCCGTGAAACGCTCGTGGCCCGCCTCGCCCTCGAGATGAAGCCACCGCGCGGGTTCACCGGCACGATCTTCGCCACGCCGGCCGAGGCCAACTATCCGGTGTTCGTCGCCGCGACCGCCGATGGCACGCTCTTCGTGTCGAGCGATGGCAACGGCTCGCTCGGCCGCGACCCGGGCCGCGGCCGGATTCTCCGCCTCCGCGACACCGACGGCGACGGCGCGGCCGACGAGGTGAAGGAGTTCGTCGCCGACCTCGATTCGCCCCGCGGTCTGGTGTTCGTCGATGGCCGGCTCGTCGTGCTCCATCCGCCGCACGTCACCGCCTTCCGCGACGCCGACGGCGACGGGGTCGCTGAGGAGCAGGATCGCCTCGTGAGTGGCATCGCCTTCGACTACTCCCAGCGGCCGGCCGACCACACGAGCAACGGCCTGGCGCTCGGGATCGACGGCTGGGTCTACGCCGCCATCGGCGACTTCGGGTTCATGGCCGCCGAGGGGCGGGACGGGCGGAAGCTCCAGCTCCGCGGGGGCGGGATCGTGCGGTTTCGCCCCGACGGCTCGGGGCTCGACCTCTTCGCCCGTGGCACCCGCAACAACCTCGAGGCGGCCGTCGGCCCGCTGCTCGACATGATCGCCCGCGACAACACCAATGACGGCGGCGGCTGGAACGTGCGGCTCCACGCCTTCACCGGCCTCGAAGACCACGGCTATCCGCGGCGCTACATGCACTTTTCCGACGAGGTCGTGGCGCCGCTGGCCGACTACGGCGGCGGCTCGGGCACCGGCGCCTGCTGGATCGACGAGCCGTGGATGCCGGCAACGCTCAACGACCAGCCCTACAGCTGCGACTGGGGCACCGGATGGATTTATCGCCATCCGCTTGTGAGCCACGGGGCGGGCTACGAGGCCAAGCAGGAGCCGTTTCTCGAGATCACTCGGGCCACCGACCTCGATGTCGACGCCCTCGGCAACCTCTACGCCGCGAGCTGGCGCGGCGGTGGCTTCGACTGGTCGGGCCGCGACGTGGGGTTCGTCGCGCGGCTGCGGCCCGAGGGGCTGGCCACGATCACGCTCCCCGACGTGGAGAAGGCGACGGCCGCTGAACTGGTGGCCGTGCTTGCAGGCCCGAGCCACCGGCTCCGGCTCGACGCCCAAACGGCGCTCCTGCGGCGGTCGCTCGCCGCCGAGGCGGAGCCCGCGCTCGCGATGCTCGCGCGCGACGCGTCGGCCCGGCCAGCGGCAAAGGTGGCGGCGATCTTCACCTTGGCGCTCGGTCGGGGCGAGGCGGCCGTGCCGACCCTCGCGGCGCTTGTCCCCGACGCAGCCGTCGCGCCCTGGGCGATTCGCGCCCTTGGCGACTTGGCGGCTGCCGGCAAGGCCGTGCCGCCGGAGCCGCTCCGCGCCGGGCTCGGATCTCCCGACGCCCGCGCCCGCCGCGAGGCCGTGGTGGCGCTTGTGCGCACGGGTGAGGGGGGCGTGGCGGCGAGCGTGCTTGCCGCGGCAGCCGACAGCGACCCGATCGTGGCCCATACGGCGATCGAGGGGCTTGTGCGGTTGGCGACGACCCGCGAGGCCGACGTGATCGCCGCCTGCGCGACGGCGATCGACGAAGTGTCGACGCCTCCGGCCCTGCGGCGCGCCGCGTGCCGCGTGCTCGGCGAGATTCATTCCGAGCCTGCCGTCGAGGCGGTGCTCGCGCGGCTCGAGGCTGCCGATGCGGCGCGGCGGGCCGACCTCGTCTGGGCGGCGGCCAGGCAGTGGCGGCGGGAGAGCGCGTGGAAGGGGGACGGCTGGGGCACGCGGCCCGACACCCGTGGCCCCTCCTACGCCCTCGAGGAATGGCCGGCCTCGCCGCGGATCGTCGCCGCGATCGCAACGGCCGTGAAGGCCGCGCCGCCGGCAGAACTCCCCGGCCTCGCCCGCACGCTCGGACTGCATCGGTTGCCCGCGGACGCGATCGGGCTCGATTACGCGGCCCACGGCGTGGTCGAGCCTCCCGAGCCGACATCCGTCACCAAGGCCGCGGCGCCCACCGTCGATCCGGCTAAGGCCGCCGAGGTGGCCGCCGACAAGGGGCCGAAGCTCGGGGAACGCACGGTGGACGAGATCCTCGCGCTCGTAGAAGAGCGGCGGGGCGACCGTGGCGTGGGGCTTGAGTTGTTCGTGGCGAAGAAGTGCATCACTTGCCACTCGGCCGGCCCCGATAGCGCCGGCCTCGGGCCGTCGCTGGCCAACGCCGCGGGCATCTACAACCGTCGCCAGTTGGCCGAGAGCATCCTCCTGCCGCATAAGTCGATCGCTCAGGGCTTCGCCACCACGGCACTCCTGCTCGAAGACGGGACGTCGCTGGTGGGCTTCGTAACGAGCGAGGCGGCCGAGCTGCTCGTGATGCGCGACGCCTTGGGCGCGGAGCACCGGGTCGCCAAGTCGGCTATCGAAGAGCGATCGAAGCTGCCGACGAGCGTCATGCCCGAAGGGCTCGTGGCCGACCTATCGATCGCCCAGTTCGCCAGCCTGCTCGACTTCATCGCGGGGATGAAGATCCAGTGAAGGGGAGCGGAGAAGGTGCCAGCCACCAAACCTGGGCAATCCAGGCGGATCGGTCAGGCGGCCCGGAACTCGTGGAGCCAGAGGCGGCGGACGAAGTCGCGCCAGGGAAGAATCTCGATGCCGTCCTCGGTGCGGCGCACGCGGGGAGCACGACAGACGAGGATGCAGCGGCTGGTGGGATGTTCCTCCCGCCAGGCGCGGAGCCCCTTGAGGTGGTCGCTCGTGGGGCGATCGGTCGACTTCACCTCCACCGCCACCTCGGCCGCGCCGAGAATGAAATCGACCTCGAGCCCCGAGGCAGTTCTCCAATAGCTCACGGAGAGCCCTGTTCCCTGTGGCGCGTAGGTGGCATGGGCGCGCAGCTCCATGAAGATGAAGTGCTCGAAGGCGGCGCCGAAGTCGGTCGAGCCGGGGGAGAGAGGGCCGCGGTGGGTGAGCTCATTGACGATGCCGACGTCGAAGAACCAGAACCGTGGCGCCTGGATGACGCGGCGCTTGGCCCGTTTCGTCCACGCCGGCACCCAGGTGGCGATGAGCGTGTCGACGAGGATCTCGAAGTAGCCCCGGACGGTGTTGGCGGCGACACCGACCTCCCGAGCGATCGTGGCGGCGTTGACGATCTGTCCGTTGGAGAATGCCACGGCTTCGAGGAATCGCTGGAAGGCGGGGAGGTTGCGCGTCAGGGCTTCGGCGAGGATCTCCTCGCGCAGATAGTCGCCGACATAGGCCTCGAGCTTGGCGGAGGCTCTTTCGGAGAGGTAGTGCGGGGGGATGAGGCCGCGATGGAGAACACGCACCGCGCGGCCACCGAGGAGGTTGCCGCCGTCGCGGAGAAGCTTCCGCGGGCTCGATCCGGTGAGGATGAACTTCAGCCCGTGTCGGCTGATGAGGGAGTGAACCTCGTCGAGCAGCGCGGGGAGCTTTTGGATCTCGTCGACAATGATCGGCTGCCCGGTGCGCGGCAGGGCGGCACACTCCTCGGAAAACACCCCCGGATCGGCCGCGAGACGGCGGAATTCGCGGGCGGAGAGGAGATCGTAGGTCGGCGCGTTGGGGAAGAGCGACCGCAGCAGCGTGCTCTTTCCCGTCTGCCGAGGGCCCCACAGGAAGCAGGTTTCTTCCGCAAGACAAGCGGCATCGACGATGCGTTTTATCATGATAAAACGCAATTCTACTGCCGTTTGTCATCTCGAAAAAGTGGCAAGCTTGGCCATCGGTCGCCCGAGGGGAGTCAGCGGTCGAGGTCGGCGAGGATCTGCCGGGCCTCGTCGGCCTTGTCGGTGGCGAGGGCTCCCTCGGCGGCCGCCCGCGCGGCGCTCAGGTTGCCCTGGAGACTGCGGGCCCGGGCGAGGCGGATGAGGAGGTCTGGCTTCCACTCATCCGGAGCGAAGGAGAGCGCCTCTTCGAGGATCCGCGCCGCCCCCTCGTGGTCCCCCAGGCTCGAGGAGATCGTGGCGATGATCTGCCCCACGCCAAACACTCTCCAGTTGAGCTCCTTCGAGGTGGGATCGAGCTTCTGCCAGGGGGAGAGGAGGTCGAAATTACGCCGTTGGTAGGCGAGGGCCCGAGGGAGATCGCCCGCCTCCTCGGAGACCTTCGCCCGACAGGCAAGCACGCTGACAAGGAGCTGCGTGCTGCCGAAGAGGGCTGGCTCCGCTTCGTAGAACCGCTCGGCGATCGCCGCGGCCTCGGCAAGGACGCCTGCTGACTCTTCCGCCCGGCCGACACTCGCGAGGATGTCGTAGGTGGAGATCGCCGCGTCGGCCTGCCGGCGGAGGAACGTGTCGCGCAGGTCCGGAGCCGCCTCCGCCAGTTCTGCCGCGAGGGCGAAGCGTTTCCGGGCGAGTTCGATCGCCTCTTCCGTGTGCCCGTGACGCCGCGCGATATCCCCCTGCACCGCCATCCCCGGCAGGAGCACCTGTCCAAACAGCGGCCGCTGCTCGGGGAAGCGATTCTGAGCCTCCTCCGAGAGCGCGAGAAACTCGCGGAGGTAGGCTTCTTGGTCGTCGAGCCGGCCGGCCTGGAAGGCGAGATGGTTGGCGTTGAACAGCGCGATCAGCCCGGCGTGGAACACCATTGGATCGTCGGGGGCGGCTGTGCGGGCGGCGGCCATCGTGGCGAGCCCTTCGCGGAGCAGCTGCGCTCCCTCCTCAGCCTCGCCCCGTTGCGACAGCGACGCGGCCAGTTCGAGCTTGGCCTGGGCGAGTTCGATCGGCTTCCCGGGGGCAGATTCCAGGAAGGGAATGATCCGGCGACAGGCTTCCTCGGCCTCGTCGATTCGGCCTAGTCTGGTGAGCAGTTGCCGCTCACGCTTCATCGCCGCGAGACGGTCGTCCTCGAGTTGGCGGTCGTGGATCCCGCGCCTGTTCAGATCGGCGATCGTCGAGAGCACCAGTCGCACGCAGTCCAGGGCGTCGTCGTCGAGTCGCAACTGCGCGGAGATCATCGATAGCCGGTCGAGACCGCGATACCGAAACCGCAGCCCCGCCTCGGCGTCGGGCTCGATCGACATCTGGAGGTAGCTGTCGCGGATGCTGCGGAGATAGTCGCGATCGCCTTCGTCGGGGGGATGGTGACTGGCAATGATCCGCTCCGCGGATGCGTTGGTGAGGCTCGTGAGAAACGTCCTGGCCTCTTCGCGGCTGGCAGTGATGCGGACGTTGGCCCGCTTGACCTCGACGACATGGTAGGACGCAGCGGCAATCGCGGCGCAGGTGGCCACGATGGCGGCGAGGCTCCCGCCGGCGGCGAGCGGTCGCCGCCGCGCCCATTTGCCGAGGCGCTCGGGAAGGGACGGACGCCGGGCGCGGATCGGCCGGTGGGAGAGGAAGCGGTCGAGATCGTCGGCGAGCTCGCGAGCGGAGGGGTAGCGCCGTGCGGGATCGCGCTCCAGGCATTTTTCGATGATCGTGCGGAGGTCGAGGGAGATTCCCGGGAGCCCATGCCCGAGAACCGACGTGCTGCCGAGCGCCGAGCGCCGCAGGGAATCGGCGGCGGTCTTGCCTTCATAGGGCGCCTTTCCCGTGAGCATCGCCAGGAGCGTGCCGCCGATGGCATGGATGTCGGTGGCTGGTCCAACGGGGCCCAAGAGGGGATCGAGGCCGGTCTGTTCCGGCGCCATGTAGCTCGGCGTGCCGATCACGGCCGAGACTTGCGTGAGATGGCCGGCCGGATCGTCGGGGCGGGCGAGGCCGAAGTCGATGAGCTTCGGCGTGCAAGGATCGGCGGGGTTGGGGCCGGTCGCGAGGAGGACATTCTCCGGCTTGATGTCGCGGTGAACGATGCCGAGGAGATGAAGGGCTTCGAGCGCTCGGGAGAGGTCGCGGCCGATCCGCGCGGCCTCTCTGGGAGCGAGCGTGCTCCGCTTGATCCGGCTCCAGAGGGTCTCCCCAGCCACCCACTCCATGACGAGATAGGGACGCTCGTCGGCGGTGCCGGCCGAGAGGATGCGGACGATGTTGGGATGATCGAGTCGGGCCAGCAGGAGCGCTTCCCGTTCGGCTCGGGACCTATCGTCGGCGGAGATCTGCCAGGCCCCCCCCAGCACCTTCGCGGCCACGCGTCGGTCGAGCGTGATGTCGCGGGCCTGGTAGACGATCCCCATGCCGCCGCGGGCCACGAGCCTGAAGTCGTCGAGGCCGGGGATGATGGGAATCGGCGGCGGGGTGCTTTCGAGGCCGGGGGCGATGGAGATGTCGGGAGCCTTGGTGCCCATCTCCGCCAGCGCGGCCTGGGTCTTGGCGCCGGCCCGTTGTCGCCCGACGTGGCCCCCCAGGCTCCAGGTGCCGGCGATCTCCTCCCGGAGCGCCGCGCAGGTGGGACAGGCTTCGATGTGGGCGAGGATCGCGGCGCGATCGGCTGCTGGCAGGAGATCTTCGAGGAGGTTCTCGATCGCGGCGCGATCAGGGCAGCCCGGTGATGGTGGCATCCGCGTTACCTCGGCAACCTGGGGTGGCTGTCGATCGTCGCGAGTTCTTCATCGCCGTGATCCTCAGGGGCTCGCGGTGGGGTGAGCGGTCCTTCGAGCCGGTCGACGATCTCGCGGATCATCCGCTGCACCTTGCGCCGCGCGACGTAGGCGGTGTTGACCTCGATGTTGAGGGTGGCAGCGACGTCGGCGCCACTGCGGTGCTCGAGGGCGAGCAATTCAAACGCCTGCCAGGTGTGGGGGCGAACGCGGGTCTTCACCTCGGCCATGGCGATGGCGACGAGTTCCGTGTCATAGGCCTCGGCAAGACGGGCAAGGAGATCCTCCCGCTCAGGGAGCTTTTCCAGAAGCGACCGAGTGGCCTGATCGTGCGGCTCGCCTGCCTGCTCTGCCCAGCAGACGAGGGCCGAGCGAGCGACCTGCTCGAGATAGCTGCGGAAGCGGCCGCGCGGATTGTAGTTGAACTGCTTCGACGTCCGCCAGAACCGCAGGAGCACGTCCTGCGTGACATCGAGGGCGTCGTCATGCTGGAGCCCTCGCTCCCGGCACCACGTCACCACCGCCGGCCCATAGACGCGGACAAACTCCCCCCAAGCGGCGTCGTCCCCCGGCTCATCGCGGAGGACCTTGAGCAGCGAGATCCGCGTCGTGGAGGTGCCGTTCAAGAGAGCCTCCTTGCTCGGTCTTAAGGATTCCCTTTGGAGTTATCCCTGAGTCCAAAACCCGAGGCAAGGAATGCGTTCGGCGCGGCCGGGAAACGTAGGGGAAAAAGGTGCCAGCCACCAAATCTGGGTCATCCAAGGATCGATTGCGGCCCTCGTCCATGCCCCCCCGGACGGGAAACAATTTTTCCGCGCTCAGAATCGCCCCAAGCCTTTGAAAAGAAGGGGCTTACGGCCAGCTCGCCGATTTTTCTCGAATCGGTCGCTGTCAGGTTTTGGCTTGGGGACGGCTACTTACCAACAGGGGATCGTGCAGCGCCGTCCGCAGGTAAGGACAGCCCGCGATCGCCAGGTTGCCCCAGGCAAAGGTCTGGGCAGATCCATCAAGCGCGGAGTGTTGCCGATGTCTTTCAAATCCGTTTTCCGGCCTGTGCAGGGGCGATTCCGCTCGGCCCTCCTCCTCGCCCTGGCGCTGCTGCCGACGGCGGCGGCCGCCCAGACAACGATCACCACCTCGACCACTGGGCCGATCTACGGCAACGGCAACTCGATCACCCTGACGAGCTCCGGTGCCATCACCGACAACGCCTCCGGCGCTGGCGTGATCTCCACCGGCACCAACACCACCACCACGCTCATCAACTCCGGCTCGATCGCGTCCTCCAGCTACGGCGTTTTGAACCAGGCCACCGGTTCTTTCGACACGATCACCAACTCCGGCAGGATCACCGGCTACAGGGGCCTCTCGACGAGCGGCACGATCGGCACGTTTGAGAATCAGGCCGGCGGGTCGCTGGTCGGCGACGCCTGGGGATTCGTGGCGGACGGCGGCGGCGTCGGCTCGATCCAGAACGCCGGCTCGATCACCGGCTATAACGCCGTCGTCATTGCCAGCGCCACGCTCGGCGCCTTCTCCAACAGCGGCACCGCAGGATCGAGCGGTGGGGTTGGATTCGGGCTCCAGGGCACCGGGTCGGTCGGCACGTTCACCAATAGCGGCCTCATCAATGGCGCCACCGGCGTCGGCCTCGGTGCCGGGACTTCGGTCCTCACGCTCGCCAACTCCGGCACGATTTCCGGCGACAACGGCCTCACTGGTGCCGGGACGATCGGCAGCGTGACCAACAACGCCGGCGGGCTGATCAAGGGCAACGGCTACCGGGGCGTCTGGCAGTCTGGCGGCTCGGTCGGGCAATTCACGAATAACGGCTCTGTGACCGCCGGCACGGTTGGCGTGTTGTACGACAGCGGAGCCACCCTCGGCACGTTCACCAACTCCGGCTCGATCACCGCGGGCCTGAAAGGGATCAGCCTCTCCGCCGGCACGACGACCACGATTGACAATTCAGGCTCGGTGTCGGGCGGCGAACGTGGCCTCGAGGTCGAGCCTGGCGTGACGATCGGCACGCTCACGAACTCCGGCACTTTCAGCGGCTCTTTCTCGGTGGTGATCGCGACCACGGGTACCGTCAGCAACACCACCACAGGCTTGATCGCGGCCACCGCCTACGACGCCCTCTATCTTCAAGGGGGCCAGACGCTCACGCTCCTCGACAACTCAGGCACGATCAGCGGCCCGCGGACCGGCTTCAACGGCGATGTTGGCTCGACGGTCGGCTCGCTGACCAACTCCGGCACGATCAGCGGCGGCAGCGCCGTGGTGGTCGCGACCAGCGGCACCGTGACCAACGCCGCCGGGGGCTTGTTCAACGCCACCGTCTACGACGCCGTTTATCTTCGGTCCGGCGGGGCCCTCACGCTCGTCGACAACGCCGGCATGATCAGCGGCCCGCAGACCGGCTTCAATGGGGACGATGGCTCGACGGTCGGCTCGCTGACAAACTCCGGCACGATCAGCGGCGGCAACGCCGTGGTGGTCGCGACCAGCGGCACCGTGACCAACGCCGCCGGGGGCCTGCTCAGCGGCACTGTGGGAGAAGGCGTGTATCTTCGCGGAGGCCATACTCTCTCGCTCCTCGACAATGCCGGCACGATCACTGCCGGGGGCAACGGGGTGTATGGCGTCGCGGGCTCGACGATCGGCACGCTCACCAATTCGGGCACGATCCAAGCGGGGGGCAACGGTCTGCAGCTGGCCGCATCGGGCACGGTGACGAACCTCGCTGGGGCCACGATCAGCGGGACCGCAGGCGACGCGATCGTGACGACCGGTTCGGTCCAGCAGATCGACAACGCCGGCACCCTCACCGGCGGAAACGCTGGTATCCAGGTCATTGCGGGTAGCCACGTCGGGCTCATCGACAATGCCGGACTGATCGACGGCGGGAGCTACGGTCTTCTCACCCAATTTGGCGCCTCGGTGACCACCCTCACCAATTCCGGCACGATCGAGGGAGGTGTCGGCGGCGGCATTGTCAGAATGTCAAGCGGGACGCTCACCAACAGCGGCCTGTTCACGGGGACCTACCACGGTCTGACGACCAGCGGGACCGTCGACACGCTGACCAACACCGCCGCTGGTCGGATCGAGGGTGGGCTCACGCTGAACGGAGTGACAACGACGGTCGTCAACGACGGCCTGATCAGCGATCCCACGGGGGACGGGCTCGATAATTACGGAACGACCGGGACGATCACCAACAACGGCACGATCACGGGGGCGTGGGGCGTGTATCAAGACGGCACGCTGACAACCTTCACGAACTCGGCCAGTGGTCTGATCCACGGAGACGACGTCGGCTTCTACGTGGACTCCACCACCGACGCCATCGATAACTTCGGGACGATCACCGGCAACACCACCGCCGCTGTCGAGTTCGACACCAGTTTTAGCAATATCGGCGTCCTCACCAACCATGCCGGGGCGCTGATCGAATCGTCGGGGGGCGACGGGGTTCTTGTCGGGACCTATGGCAATGACTACGCCGCTGATACGGTCTCCAATTCCGGTGTGATCCGCGGGGCGAACTCGGGCGTGCGGGTGGAGAACGGCAAGCTGTTGTCGCTTATGAACACCGGCACGATCGCCTACAGCGGCAGCGGGAGCGGCCCGGCCGTTCGCGTCGGCCCGGCCGGCATTCTCGGCGACGCCTCCGGCACCAGTGGGCCGGCGATCGTGAGCACCGGGGCCGGCGCCCTGCTCGCTGGTGGCATCATCAACTCGGGCACGATCAATCAGGGCTTCCTGATTGAAAACCAGAATGTCTCCGTCGGGGGGGGAATCGGCTTGGGGGTGTTCGACGGCGGCACGCTCAACGTCGTCAACGGCAACCTGACGTTCACCGACGGCACGCTCCAGCTCAAGGCTGACGTGTCGGTCAACGGTAACGCCGGGCTGTTTCTCAACAACGCGACGCTCGACCTGCTCGCCAATCAGACGGTGACCGGCAACTTCCAGCAGTCGTCTTCCGGCACGGCGCTGATCGAGTTGCTGGGGCTGACGCCGGGGAGCTACGGCCACCTCGACGTCACCGGCACCGCTGACTTTGCCGGTGCCTTGGCTTTCAACGACTCGCAGCTCTCCGGTGGGATCGCCCCGGGCGAGACGTTCGACCTGTTCAGCTTCGCTTCCTACACCGGGGGCTTCAGCTCGCTGGTTATGAACGGCTCAGCCCTTTCCTCGCTCGGCACTGGTGCGTGGGCCTACGGAGGCCTGATCCTGACCGAGATCTGGACCGGGACGACGATGAGCCTGGCGGTGACCGGAACGGCCGTGCCGGAGATCGATCCGGCCTCCTTCGGCAGCGCCCTCTCGCTCGTCCTCGGGGCCCTCGGCCTCGCCGAGCGGAAGCGCCGCCGCGTGATCGGCTGACGCTCGGCCGCTGCGAGAACGGCCTTGTGGTCTTCGCCGACAGTCCATCCCCGGGCCGGGCCCTTCAAAATGCCC
>JBIIQL010000502.1:0-3270 GCA_044342095.1 Pirellulales bacterium | reverse complement strand
GATCGAGGGGGGCGACGCCGGTGGCCTGCGGATCAGTGTCGGCCACGGCGCCGTCGAGCCCCTTGCCACGGAAGACGACGACGAAACGGTGTTCCTTGACCGGCTTCACGAACGTTTCGACGCCCGGGATCTTCACCCCCTGGAGTCGCTCGACCACTTTGAAGCTTTCCTCGGACGGGATCCGGCCGGCACGACGGTCGCTGATCAATCCGGCCGAGTCGAGCGTGCAGAAATTGCCGCGGGCGGCGACGTCATCCGGGCCGAGTTCGAAGCCGATGCCGGTCGCCTCGAGGGCGCCACGGCCGATGCGGAACTCGAGCGGGTCGTAGCCGAACAAGCCGAGGTGACCGGGGCCTGAGCCGGGGGTGATCCCCGGCAGCACCGGCACGCTCGAACCGCTCGTCCCGCGACGGACCAAGCTGTCGAGATGGGGCGTGACGGCCGTCTCGAGTTCCGTCTTCCCACCCGGATCGAGCGGCAGCCCACCGAGCCCGTCGGCCACCACCATCACGATCTTGGAAGACGACTTCTCGGCCAGTTCACGCACCAATTCATGCTCGATCACGCGGCAGTCTCCTCAACAGGGCAGGGAAGGGGACTTCGGCACGAAGCCCCTCGGGTGTTCGGGAGCCCTTGTTGTCGGGCGTGACGGCGGTCACTTCAAGGGCATTTCCGAGCCAGCCGCCCGGGCCCGGACAGCGTGGCCGCCGCCCCACGACCGGCACCGCCTGCCCGAGTGGGTATTCTTCCGGTCGCGAAGCCCCCGCCCCTCCGCGACTCCCCGCCCCCCATGAGTGTTCTCCGCCCCCGGCCGCCGACCGATCCGATCGAGCACCACCTTCCCCCAGGGGTGAAGTTGGCCAAGGGCGGCATCGACGCCCGCTGGGGATCGTGGCTCGCCGAGGTGGAGGGCGTCCGCAGCACCGTGGCTTCCGCCGCCGGTACGGCGACCGAGGCGATGCTCCGGGCCTACGGCACGACCGGGAGCCAGGCCTGCCGGCGCGACAGCACGCTGTTCGGGATCCTCGATGTCGCCAGGCGGGTACGCGAGTCGGTCGATCGCGTCGTCGTCATCGGTGACCGGGCCGACCGGGCCCTCGTCGATCTCCTCATGAGCACCTGCTGTCACCCGCGCCACGACGATCTGCCCAGGCATGAGCGCGGCGGACGACCGCGGATTTGGACGCTCGGGTCCGGCGACGACGACGACAGTGTCCAGGGGCTCCTCGATTGCCTCAGGTCACAGACCGGCGACAGGCTCCTCGATGCGTGGGGCGTGGTGCAGGTCGGGCCGTGCCGCGAAGCCTTCACGCAGGACTGCGTCAGACTGTTCGCCGAGGGAGCCGATCCGACCATGCGGCAGGGAGCGGCGCCGAACGTGATGGTGGCCGCGGCGGTCGATCATCCGGGCCACATCGCCGTGACCGTCCCGGCCATGGTGGCCGACGCGCCGATCCCCTCAGCCCCCCCGGAGGAGAGCGCCTCGGTGTTCACGGCGGCCTCGCTCCTCCCGGCGGCGATCGCCGGCATCGATGTCGTGCGACTCCTCGAAGGTGCCGCTGCCATGGCGAGGCGGTTTCGTGAGGCCCCCGCCGAGTCCAATCCGGTGGTGTCGCTGGCCATCGTCGGGCGCTGGCTTGCCGCGGCTCCGGCTCCCCGCAGCGGAGTGCCCCGACGCCGCCTCCTCCCTCCGCCCCGGTGGCGGGGACTCGCCGAATGGCATTCGCTCCAGGGCGATCCGCCCGATCCCCACGCCCTCCCGGCGGCGGTCGAGGAATGGTTCGCCACGCCGATCACGGTCGCGGAATGCCGCCGGGCCCCATTTGCGACGATTCACCGCGACTTGCCAGGCCAAACCACCGATCCTTCCCACCGTCGGCAGGCTTTGCCGACCGCCGCCGACCACCTCTTCCTGCCGCGGTGCGACGAGCACACCCTCGGGCAATTGCTCGAGGGGCTCCGCCTCGTTGCGGCGGTCGAGACTTGCCTCGATTGACCCTCCGGCGCCCCGGGGCCGGCCCGGGGTGGTATCATCCCGCCACCCTCCGGAGCAGGACACGATGGCCATCACGCTCACCTGGATCGGACATGCCACCTGGCTCGTTGACACGGGCCACGGCGTCCTCCTGATCGATCCGTTCTTCGACGAATCCCCGACGGCCTGCATGAAGGGGGCGGACGTCGCCTGCGACGCGATCCTCGTGACGCATGGCCACGCCGATCACGTCGGCGACCTCGTCCCCATCGCCAGGCGCACAGGCGCCCCGGTCTACTGCAACTGGGAGATTGCCCAGTGGCTGGGAGGGCAGGGGATCGACAATGTCCGCCCGATGAATCTCGGCGGGCGGACGACGATCCCCGGCGGCACCGCCAAGATGGAACTCGCCCATCACTCGTCGAGCCTTCCGGACGGGAGTTACGGAGGGACGGCGGCCGGTTGGCTCCTCGACATCGGAGGCGTGAGGGCCTACTTCGCCGGCGACACCGCGCTGTTCAACGACATGGAGCGGATCGGAAGGCGGGACGGCCATGGCCGTGGCCTCGATGTGGCCGTTGTTCCGATCGGCGATCTGTTCACGATGGGTCCCGACGATGCCGTCGAGGCGATCCGACTCCTCGCCCCGCAGGTCGCCCTGCCGACGCATTACGACACCTGGCCGCCGATCCGGCAGGACGCCTCGGCTTGGGCCCGACGGGTCGGCGACGAGACGGGGGCGGATGCCCGCGTCCTCCGTCCGGGCGAACGGATCCGCATCGATGTCGTCGCCGACTCACGCACGGCCGACGCAACCAGCGGACACCCGGGCCCGCGCTGACAAAAGCCGCGGGGCTGCCGCTCAGCGGGAGGTGACCAGCGGCCGCGGTGGGGTGACCCGAACCTCGATCGCATCCCCCACGACCCGGACTTCGAACACGTCAACTTTCAACCGGGGGTTGTCGCACCAGGCGCCGTCGCACAACCGGAACCGCCAGGCGTGCCACGGACAGGTCACCTCACCATCCCGAAGCGGCCCACTCCCGAGCGACGCCCCCATGTGCGGACAGAGATCGTCGATCGCGGCATAGGACGTCCCATCGTTGAACACCGCCACGAGGCGGCCACCGACCTCGTAGGTGCGTCCTTCACCGGCAGGGATGTCGCCAACCCGGGCGACGGGCGTGAACGGGACTTCGGACATGCTTCGACCTTGCGACAGGAAGGACCACCGTGATGCACGCCCCGGCAAACTCCGCGGACGAGCCTGCCTTTGATGATAGCCCCGATGGCCC
>JBIIQL010000057.1:0-11366 GCA_044342095.1 Pirellulales bacterium | reverse complement strand
TCGAGCCCTTCTCGGGCATCCTCAGCGCCGATGGAAATGCCCCGGCGTCCGGGACGAATCTCTTCGATCCGCTCGAGTCGGCGGTGCAGCGCCATCCGAATCTGCGCGGGGTCGTGATCGCCTCCGACGGCGACTGGAACGAGGGGAAGCCGCCGGTTCAGGCGGCGGCGGGCCTGCGCCTCGCCGGGGTGCCGGTGTTCGCCGTTCCGGCGGGAAGCCTCACCCCGCTTCCCGACGTCGCGGTGTCGGGCGTCGACAGCGCCGTCACCGGCGTCGTCGCCAAGCCGTTCCGGGTGCCGTTCACGATCCGCAGCTCGCTGCCGCGGGAGCAGATGGTGAGCGTCGAGATCGAGGCGTCCGACGGCCAACGATTCACGAAGGAAGTGCGCCTCGCGTCGATGGCGCAGACGACCGACGCCATCCTCTGGACCCCGGCCACCGTCGGCGATTACACGCTCACCGTCCGTGTCCCGCCGCAGGCCGGCGAACTCCTTCCCGACAACAACGCGCGCTCGGTGCCGGTGGCGATCCGCGAGGAGAAGCTCCGTGTCCTCATCGTCGAGAGCGTGCCGCGGTGGGAATACCGTTACCTTCGCAACGCCCTCTCCCGCGACCCCGGCGTCGAGCTGGCCTGCCTCCTCTTCCAGCCCGGGCTCTCGCAGGTCGGTGGCGGCTCGAAGGACGCGATCAAGAAGTTTCCCGGATCGATCGAGGAGCTGTCGACGTTCGACGTCGTGTTTCTCGGCGACGTCGGGATCGACGCCGGGCAGCTCACCGACGACGATTGCCGGCTGCTCAAGGAGCTTGTCGAATACCAGGCCGCGGGGCTCGTCTTCATGCCCGGCTGGCTGGGGCACGAGATGTCGCTCGAGCAGACAGCGCTCGGTGATCTCCTTCCGGTCGTTCTCGACCAGGACCGCCCGGAAGGGACCGGCACGACGACGCCGGGGCGATTCGCGCTCACCGACAAAGGACGCTCGAGCCTGCTCACGCGTCTGGCCGATGGCGCCGAGGAGAACGCGACCGTGTGGGAGTCGCTCCCCGGCTTTCAGTGGTATGGCCCCGTCGCCCGGGCCAAGGCCGGCAGCGAGGTTCTTGCCGTCCACGACGATGTCGCCAACGAGTCGGGGCGGATCCCGCTCCTCGTCACCCGATCGTTCGGGGCGGGGAAGGTGCTCTTCATGGCGACGGATGGCGCGTGGCGGTGGCGGAAGGGGGTCGAGGACAAATACCACTACCGCTTCTGGGGGCAGGTGGTGCGCTGGATGGCCTACCGGCGTTCGATGGCCAAGGGGGAGCGGATGCGGCTCCTCTACACCCCCGAGCAGCCGCAGGCCGGGCAGGTCGTGGCGATCGATGCCAACGTCGGCGATGCCGTCGGCGAGCCGCTCCAATCGGGAACCGTGACCGTCACCGTCACGGCCCCCTCCGGGGCCACCGAGACGGTCCGTTTGGCGGCGCCGGGGGAGCAGGGTGCGTGGGGCGTGTTCTCGGGGAGCTGGACGCCGCGCGAGCCGGGGAGCCATGGCGTGGTCTTGGCGTGCGCTGAGACCGGCGACCGGCTCGAGGCGGCGGTATTTGTCCAGGGGGCCGCGGGCGAGGAGATCGGTGCGCGGGCCCGGCCGGAGGTGCTCGAGGAGCTCGCCCGGCTCACCGAGGGCTCGGTGACCACCCCCGCCGATCTGGCCGAACTCCTCCTGACGCTCGGCAAGCTTCCCGAGAATCCCCCCGATCTCCGCCGGGAGCGGCTCTGGGCCCATCCGCTCACCCTCGCCACGCTCGTCGGTCTTCTTGGGCTGTTCTGGGTGGGGCGCAAGTGGCAAGGGCTCGTGTAGCGGGCGGATCGAGCGAACGACGGCCCTCGGCGGGGCTGGCGACGAGGGAGAACGGTAGGATGAATGTCAAGGCGCGACTCCCAACCGGTGGACAGGGCGTGAGCAGCGAAAGCCGAAAGACCGATCCGCAGTCGACCGTTCCCGGGCGGGCGGCTCCCCTCGCGCTCCCCGCCACGCTGCGGCGGCAGCTCGACGATTTTCGTGCCACCGTGCGGAGAGTGAAGGGGCTCGAGGCGAACTGCATCGCCCTCTTCGGCGTCCTCGTCGCCTGGCTCGCGCTTTTCCTCTTCGATCGGCTCACCGACACGTCGGTCCTTGCTCGCTTCGGACTGTATGCCGGTGCGATCGCCGCTTGCGGCGTGTTCCCGGTGGCGTTTTATCGCTGGATCTGGGGAACGCGCGGGCTCGACCAGCTGGCGCGGCTCATCGCCCGCCGCTTCCCGTCGCTCGGCGATCAGCTCCTCGGGGTCGTCGAGCTCGTCGGTAATACCGGCGAGCAGGCGCGTTCGCGGGTGCTCTGCGAGGCGGCAATCGGCCAAGTGGCCGAGGTGGCGGGCCGTCACGATCTCAGGGCCGCCCTTCCGCGGCCGCGGCACCGGCTCTGGCTGGCGCTTGTTTCCGTGCCGTTGGTGTGCGCTGGCGTGCTCGGGCTCGTCGTGCCTGCCGCCGCGGCCAACGCCTGGCAGCGGTTTCTCGCGCCGTGGCGGTTCGTGGAGCGCTACACTTTCGCGCGGATCGATCGGCTTCCGGAAACCGTCGTCATTCCCCATGGCGAGCCGGCCGAGCTCGTCGTCCGTCTCGATGGAGCCACGGCGTGGCGACCGGCGCGGGCGAAGGCCCGGATCGGTGGCGGTGGGGTCGTTTCGGCCGAGCGTGACGGGGAGGCCTACGCGCTCGCTCTTGCCCCCCAGGTGAGCCCGGCGAGCTTGCGGCTGGCGGTGGGGGATGCCCGCCAGGAGGTAAGGATTCAGCCCACCTTCCGGCCGGAGATCACCGCGCTTTCGGCGCTCGTCCAGCTTCCCGACTATCTCGGCATCGAAGCGCCGATCACACAGGGGCTGCGCGGCGGCGGCCTGTCGGTGGTCAAGGGGAGCCGCGTGGCGGTGACGGCGACGGCCAACCGGGAATTGGCCAGCGCCTCGATCGATGGCAGCGACGTTGTCCCGCAGTCGGCGACGATCGTTGCCCCGGAGCGGCTCGTCGAGGAAGCGGTCGATCTCGCCTTTGCCTGGGAGGATCGGCTCGGCCTCTCCGGGGGTAAGCCGCTCACGGTGAGCCTCGTGGCCCGTGACGACGAGCCGCCGACGATCACGGTCGACGGCCTTGGCGGCAAGGGGGTGCTCCTCGACTCGGAGACGGTTCGCTTCATGATCCAGTCGCGCGACGATTTCGGCGTCAAGCAGGTGGGGCTCGAGTGGGTGGGGAGCGACGAGGGAGGATCCCGCGGCGAACAGATCCTCGCGAGCGGGGCACCCGAGGCCGACACCCTCGAGGCCGTGGGAACGTTCGCGCCGGCGAACCTCGGCATCGCGCCGCAGACGATCCAGGTGCGCGCCTTCGTGGAGGACTATCTCCCCGGGCGGGAGCGGATCCGCTCGGCACCGACGACGTTCGTCGTCATGAACTCGGCCGATCATGCCCTCTGGATCAACGACCAGATCGGCCGCTGGCGCCAGCAGGCGGCGGAGGTCCGCGACCGGGAACTCGAGTTGCTCGCCCGCAACGAACAGCTCGAAGCGATGTCGGCCGAGGAGCTCGACGCTCCGGAGAGCCGCAAGACGATCCGCGAGCAGGCGGCGGCGGAGCGGAACAACGGCCGCCGCCTGGGGCGCTTGGCCGAGGCGGGGGGAGCGCTCGTGCGTGAAGCGATGCGCAACCCCGAGTTCGAGGCTGGCACGCTCGAGGAGCTTGCCGGTCATGTGAAGGCGATGGAAGAAATGGCTGCCGCGCGGATGCCGGGCGTCGGCGAATTGCTCCAGGCCGCGGCGGATGCCCCGAAGGGGAATGATCACGGTGAAGGAAAAGCTGCCGGTCAGGGAAGCGCTCGACCCTCGCAACCGGGGACGCTGGGCCAGCCGAGCGACGCAAAGGGGGAGCCGAGTTCGCAGGAGCCGCCGCAGCGCGTCGGCGAGGATCGCGGCCAAGGGGGAAAGCCTGCGGCTGGCGGATCGAAGGATCCATCGTTGCTTCCCCCGGCGCCGCAGGTTGTCGATGGCGAGGGATCGGCGCCCCGGGATCGCGAGGAGGCGCCAAGCGATTCCGCGGCCGGCGGCGGAGGGGAGGGCGCCCTCGGTCTGCCGACGACGACCGTCGGCTCCTTCCCAGGCGGGAAGGGGCAGGGGGGGAAGTCGGCCCAGCAGCCGCTTCTGGCGGCAGCGGTCGAGAAGCAACGGCAGCTGATCGCTGATTTTGCCGCCATCGCCCGGCAGCTCGCCGACGTCATGGCCCGTCTCGAGGGGACGACGTTCGTGAAGCGGCTCAAGGCGGCCTCGCGGAACGAGTTGAAGGTCGGCCAAGGGCTTTCGGCCGTCGTCGCCGGTGCCTTCGGCCGTCCCCGCGGTCTGGCGAAGGATGAGACGGCGGTGAAGAAGGTCGAGACGGCGACCCGGGGCAACGATCAGGTGGGGGAGCGGATGTCGGTGCTCATGGACGACCTCGACGCCTATGCCGAGCGTCGTCCGCAGCCGGCGATCCGCACCGTCATCGAGGAGATGAAGGAACTCGATGTCCTCGGCAGCCTGCGGCAGCTCTCCTCCGAGATTCCGCAGGAGACCGGCCTGTCGATCGCCCGATCGGAGTTCTGGTCGGACACCTTCGACCGCTGGGCCGACGAGCTCGTGCCCCCCCCGAAGGATTCCCAGGGGCCTGGCAAGAGCCCTCCAGCCGAAAACCTGCCGCCAGAGATCGTCCTCGAAGCGATGCAGATCCTCGAGGCTGAGACGAATCTCCGCGAGGAGACCCGTGTCGCCCAGCAGCGTCGTGCAGGTCTCGGTTCCGATGCGTTCAAGACTCGCGCCGACGGCCTCGCTGAGACGCAAGCAAAGCTCGCCCGCCGCGTCGGTGGGATGATCGACAAGCTCGCCGACATGCCCGACGGCCCGGTGCGGTTTGACGAAGCGATCGAGCGGATGGAGCGGGAACTGCTGCCGGCAGCCGACAAGCCGCCGCGCTTCGACCGGGAGATTCGCCTCTTTCAGGCTGTCGAGGCCGTCATGGACGAGGCTCAGGGAATCCTCGCGAGCCCCGAGACCGGCCGCCGGGCGATCGCCGCCGAGACCGAGGCGATCGAGCTTCTCCTCCAGTCGCAGTTCGGCGGAGGGGGCGGTGGTGGCGGAGGAGGTGGGAACAGTCCGGGGGGGGGAGGGAGCGGCTCGACGACCGACTCGGCACTCGCGCGACTCGGGGCTGGCATCAATGCCCGCGCTCGACTGGAAGCCCCGGAGGAGGATCAGGCGGTCGGTAAGAGCGGCCGGGTGTTGCCGGAGGAGTTCCGCGACGGGCTCGACGCCTATTTCAACGCCTTCGAACGAGGCCGGCAATCGCCGAGATCGACGCCATGAGCAGTCTTCCTGAATGGTGCGGGGATGGCCGGGGCGACGCGGTGGCGGGCTGCTGGCTCCGCTTGCTGGCCCTCGTCGCAGTGATCGCTCTCGAAAGCGCTCTCGGAAGCGGTGGAGCGGAAGCGCAGGTGGCGATCGAGGTCGATATCGTCGAGGCCGAAACCGCACCGGTCGAGACGGCGGCGCCTGACGCGCCCGAGGATGCCCCTCTGGCCGGGCCGCCAGCCGAAGCAGTGCCTCTGACACCGGAAGCGATGGCCCGGCAGCAGATCGAGCAGATGGCCGCGCAGTACGAGCCGATGCTGATGCGGGTGCTTCAGGACGAACTCGAACTCGTCCGCACGCTCCATGGTGATCTGCCCGTCGAGGCACGGCGGGCGATCGTCGCGGCAGGTGAGAAGGCAGTGAAGGAGGGGGCGTTTGCCTTCAGTGAGGCGATGAACACCCCCCAGCCGGTGCCAGCGCCGCAAGGTGTGGCCGGTGAATTGTTCGACGCCGTCGGGAGGGCCTTCGGTTTCCCGATCGCCGAGGAGCCTCCGAGGCGTGCCGACGGGGCAAAAAAAGCGGAAGCCAAGAAAAAGCTCGTCGATCCCTGTCAGCTCATCGGCGAGGCGGTGGCCGGGAGCCTCATCGAGCAGATCGGGGAGGAACGGGGGAAGGATTTTCTCGACGAGCTTTCGAAACGGGAGCAGCGTCGTCGGGCGGCGAGCGTCCGCCGCCTCGTCGGCGTGCTCGATGACGATCTGTTCCTCTCCGCCAAGCAGCGTGAGTCGATCGAGGCGGCGATCGGGGAGAAATGGGACGAAGGATTGGCGATGGCCCTCGATCACCGGATGGAAATCAACGGCCGCAAGATCTATCCCGGGCTTCCGTACAAGCGCGTTCTGCCCCACCTCACTCCGGCACAGCAGTCGACGCTGGGCGACGGAAAGCAGAGCCGGGAGATCATGCGCTCGAATCGCCAGGGCATGTTGCAATCGCAGTTTTTCAGGCGTGCAAACCTCTCCCAACAAACCGAGCGGGATCCATGGTGGTTCGAATGAGACCCTCGATGACGGTGATGTCGCCGGCTGGAGCGTGGCGCATGGCACTGGCTGTCGCGCTCCTCCTTGGTAGCAGCCTTGCCGGCCGGCCGCTCCGGGGGAGCGACGACACGATCGGCGTCGAGAACGAATCCCATCAGCAACAAAACCAGTTCCAAACCATCGCGCTTGATCAGCAGATGCAGCAGATGCTCGGGGACGGAAGTGGTCGCGGGATTGAGGTCGTGCGCACCAAGGCGATGGCGATTCTGGAACTCGAGATCGACAGCGTCGACGAAGCCTGTGCCTTGAGCGATGCCCAGCGCGACAAGCTGACTCTCGCCGCGCGGCTCGAAGCCGCCGAGTCGATGCAACGCTTCGAGGCTTTTCAGCGTCGGTATGCGGGGCGCACCGTCAACTTCCAGACGCGGGAGGGGCAGGAGACGTGGCAGCGATTCCATCAGGAGTTCAACGAGATCCAGCGGGCCACCTCCCGGTCCGGTACCGCGCGGCATCTTCCCGGCAGGGTCGTCGGCCGTGTCCTCGACGACCGCCAGCGAGACGCGTGGAAGGCAGAAGCAGACTTGCGATCGGCCTCCCAATGGCGGCGGTTCTTGGACGGAGGACTTTCGCACCTCGAGTGCTCTGTCGGTATGACCGACCGGCAGCACGAGGCGATCGTGGCGTTGCTCATGGAGGATCCACCTCGGATCGACATGGCGAAGGCCCGGGAAACGTTCGGGGACCACAATCCGTGGCTCTGCTGGTATGCGATGTCGCGTCTCGATCAGGACCGGCTCGAGGCGATCTTCGACGCCCGCCAGTGGGAGCGCGTCGGCAACATCGTCAGGCAGGGGGAGCAGTGGGAGCCCCAGATCGACACCATGAAACTGATCGAGGAGTGAGGGGATGAATCGATCTGTGGGAATGTTGAACAGGGGGCGGAGCTTCGCTCAACGACTGGCGATTGTGGCAGTCGCCGTCTGGCCGGTCGTAGCCGCGGCGCAGGCGCCGTCGATCCGTAGCGGCGATCCGGTGCCGCGCGATGTCCGGGAGATCTACGACGCCGGCTGCCGGTATCTCGCCCGCACCCAGGATCCTTCTGGTACCTGGAAGGACAGCCAAGAGGGGCCCGGGGTCACCGGGATGGCGATGATGGTCCTCCTGGCCTCTGGGGAGGATCCGAACCACGGCGCCTATGCCACAAACATCCGCCGAGCCCTCCGCAGCATCATCCGCTCGCAGGACCCGAGCACCGGGTTTTATGGCGGGAATGCCGGGATGGGGCACGCGAGCATGTATCACCACGGCTTCGCGATGCTCGCGATGGCCGAGGCCTACGGCACCGTCGACGACCGGAGGCTCTGGTCGGAGGAGGGGGGAGACGGCAAGGGGATGTCGACGGGGGCATCGCTTGAACTCGCGGTGAAGCTCGCCGTCACCTCGGCACAAAAAAATCCCGTCGGTGCGTGGCGCTATTCCCCCGACGCCACCGACCACGACACCTCCGTCAGTGGCGCGATCCTCATGGGGCTGCTCGGGGCGAGGAACGCCGGGATCGAGGTCCCCGACGAGACGATCGATCGAGCCATGGACTACTTCGCCTCGATGACGGCGCCCGACGGCCGCATCGGGTACGCGAGTCCCGGTGGAGGGAGCGACGCGACGACCTCGATCGGCACCCTCGTGATGGCGATCGCGCGCCGCAAGGACATGCCGCAGTTTTCCAAGGCGGCCGAGTCGATCAAACAGTCCAGCCTGGGCGGCAGAAACGATGGCGGGCATCCGAATTACACCCGCTATTACCGCGCCCAGGCGCTCTTCCAGGCTGACGTCGACGCCTGGAAGGAGTGGAACAGCCAGCTCGTCCGGGAGATCAAGGCCCAGCGTCGGCCTGACGGGGGGATCGTGGGGGCGGGGAACGGCGGGGATGGTGGTGAGTTTGCCGGCACGTCGCTCTCGCTGCTCGCGCTGGCCGTCAACTTCCGCTTTCTCCCCATCTACGAGCGCTGATTGGCCGACCGCTCTCGCTAGGAATCGTTCCATGCACCGTTTCGTCGGTTGTCGCGGATTCTTTCGTCGCCCGTCGGCAGCGGCGCGCGTCGTGTGGAGCGTGCTTGTCGCCTTCACCCCGCCGGCGGGATGGGCGGCTGGCGCAGCCGACGTCGATGCGCCGACGGCGGTGCTCTCGATTCCGGGGGGCACGATTGCCGGCCGGCTCATCGAATCGCCGCCGGCTGAAGAGGGGGCCAGTCCAACGCTCCGCTGGCAATCTCCCGTCTTCGCCGGCCCGTTCGAGTTTCCCATCGAGCGAGTCGGGCGGATCTCGTTCGATCGGCTGCCAGGGGAGGCCGTGACCCTGGGGGCGGGCCTTTGGAAGGTGGAATTGTCCGACGGCGATCTCGTTGTCGGACGCCTCGAGTCGATCGACGCTTCAGCGGTCGTGATGTCGATCGGTCCGGCCGAGGCGCCTGTTCGGATCGAGCTTGAGCGGGCGTCGGTGCGGCGAATCTCCGCCGGCGTGGCGCCGTCGACGTATGTCTGGAACGGCGATCTCGACCACGGCCAGCTGTCGGCTGCGAGCCACTGGCGGCAGCGTGCCGGCGGGCTCGCGAGCACGACCTCCGGCGCGATGCTCCGCTTCGACCGCGGCGGAGGGGAGCGGATGCGGTACGACGTCGCGCTGGCCTGGGATGAGCCGCCGCGCGTGCGGCTCGGGTTTGGCGAGTTTCGCGTCGAGTCGAACGTCCCGGCCGATGTTGGCGGCACCGTCGACGCGGCCTACCGGGTCGAGCTCACGACGGAGGGATTGGTCGTCGTCCGCGACGAGGCCCGTCCCGATAAAACAGGCACCGCCGATCTCGAAGCGTGCGGGGCGATTCCCGAGAAGGGGCTGGCACTTTCGGTCTTCATCGATCGGCAGGCGGGCCGGATCGTCGTCATGCGGCCGGGGGAGATCGCGCCACTTGCCGATCTGACGATCGAGCCTCGCGCGGTCGAGCCGGTGAGCGGACCTGCCGATTTCACGACCGTGGGCGAGGGAATCCAGATCGATGTCCAGTCGGGAGCGGTGGTGCTCGAGCGACTGCGGATCTCACCCTGGGACGGAGCCGAGACGGTAGCCGTGGAGGATCAGCCGGCCGCGGTGGAGTTGAGCGATGGCCGCGTGATCGCCGGGATCGTGACGGGACTGTCCGACGACGGACGGTCCCTCGTGGTGGTTTCTGAGGGGGCGGCTGGATCGTCACCACAGACCGTAATCCTCGAGACGGTGGCGGCGATCCGGTTCCGTGATGCGGCGGCGCCGGTCGGCGCGAAAACCCCATCGCCCCACTTGGTGCGGGTCAGCGATCGCCACGGGTCGAGCCTCACCGGAGACCTCGTCGGTGTCGCGGGGGGGAGCGTGACGATCGCCCATTCGGCGATCGACGGGCCGGTGAGCCTGCCGATCGGTCTCCTCGAGGGGATCGGGGCAGTCACGTTGGCCGCCGATGATCCTTTCCTTCCCGGCCGGGTCGGCCGGCTCGAACTCGAGGATGAAGCGCATGACGGCTGTCTGGTGCAGATTTCCACCGAGAACGCCTTGTCAGACCATGGGGCCGTCGGCTGGATGCCACTGGGCAGCCTCAAGGCAGCGGCGTTCGCGACGGGGCTCGATGGAGGCGTTCCGCGGGCCACGATTCGGTATGCGGAGTCGAAGCCCGAGGACGGCGGCGATGACTTGAACGGGTGGATCGGCGCGACCCTCGTCGACGTCGACGGAGAGGCCACGATCGCGGAAGTGGTTCCAGGTGGGCCGCTCCACCGACTCGGGGTGATGGCTCCGCTGCGGGTCCGTGCCGTCGCGCCCCGGGGAGATGGCGTTTTCGTCGCGACCAAGGGACTGCCGATCGAGGACGTCATGTTCCTCGTTCAGGGACGGGCCGGCACCGAGGTGCAACTCCAGGTCTCGGAGGGGACATTCTGGAGCCGCCGCAATCTGAACCTCGAGCGCGGCCCCCATCCGATCTGGGGCGGGGATGCGCAGCGTCTCAGCGAGGTCCTCAAGGCTCAGGAGCGGTTGCTTGCCCGCGCGAAGCGAGAGAACAAAGGCGAGAAGGACACCGATCGCTTCCAGTCGGTCGTGGTTCTCGAGACGGGCGAGGCAGTCGTTGGGGCTGTCGAATCGATCGACGAGGGAGGCGTGCGACTGCTTCGCGAGGGGGCCGAGCCGATCACGATCCCCGCAATCGCCGTGAAGGCCGTGGAACTCGTCCCGAAGGCCGGCGTGCTGATCTCGCCGGAAAAGTTTCGCAGCCTGACGACGCTCCCCCGCTCGCAGCGTCAACTTCCCCCCACGCATCTGGTCCGCTCGCTCCAGGGGGATTATCTGCGGGGCCGCCTCGAAGGGGTGGACGCCGAGCAACTGCGGATCGCCGTCGACGCCGATCCGCGTGGCAAGCCGCTCTCGATCCCGCGCCGGGAGGTATCGAGGGTGATCTGGCTCCACCCGGAGTTCCTCGATGGTGCTCGGCAGCCGTCGTTGAGCGAACCGGCGTCGGGGCTGCCGGTCGAATCGGTATCCGGCGGTACCGGCCGGCTCCGGATGGCGGCGACCGGCATCGAGGGGAATGTCCTCGTCGGCATGCACGAGATCCTCGGGCCCAGTCGGATCGACCTCGACTCGATCGATCGGCTCCTCCTTGGTGGCATGCTCGAGGAGACGCCCAAGCTTCCCCCCTACGCCCAGTGGCAGTTGCAGCCGGCGGCCGAGCCGAGAAATCTCCCCAAGAAGCCGACACAGCCCTGAGGAAAGCCGCGCGGGCCATTGACCGCCGCCAGCCTCAGTCGGGCCGGCGCCGGTCGGTCGGACGGGCCGCGTCGGCCTCGAAGTCGGTGATCAGGAATTGGCCCCCCGCCTTGCGGAGATCGACCGTCAGATCGATGAGCGCCGAGAGTGGTCCGGAGAC
>JBIIQL010000501.1:0-3276 GCA_044342095.1 Pirellulales bacterium | reverse complement strand
AGTGCAATCTCGCCACGGTGATGGAGGAGGGCCGGCGACTCTCCGCCCGGCATGCCCTCGAGGGTGGACACCGCGCCTTCGACATTCTCCACGTCGCCGCAGCTCGGGTGATCGGGGCGGCGACGTTTCTCACGTTCGACGGCAATCAGAAGCGATTGGCTGAGGCCGAAGGGCTCGTTGTCTCACCCTGATCGACGCAGGTTTCCGACCAGTCAGCCCCTCACGCGGCCCGGAGAAGCGGCGAGCCGGTGTCATCGCCCGGCATGCCGCACTCGCGGCGTTCGATTTCGTCCATGATCGCCAGGAGAATCTCCTCGCGGATCGTCTGCATTTCGCCGTCGTCGGCCGTGAGGGCGAGCGCCGAGATCTCGATCGTGTAGGCCGCCGATGATTGTCCCGTGAGCCGGACGCGCGGCGAGCCGGGATCGAGGCGGGAGTGGTCGCCGAGAAGATCGCGGAAGCGCACGAGGAGATCGCGCACCTGGCCGGGGCTGGCGTCGGGGCGGATCTCCACCGGCAGCTTGATCGGGATCCGCTCGCGGCGGGTGTAGTTGACGAGCTGCACCTTCGCGAACTCGGCGTTGGGGATTGTGACGAGCGACTGGTCGAGCCCGCGGATCCGCGTCGAACGCAGGCCGATCTGCTCGACGCGCCCGCGGACTTCGCCATACTGGCATTCATCACCGATCCGCACCGGCTTGTCGGTGAAGAGGACGACGCCGGCGATCAGATTCTCGATCGAATACTGCGCGGCCAGCGCCACCGCCAGGCCGCTCGCCCCGAGCCCGGCGAGAAGCGGCGCTACCGGGATGCCGAGGGAGTCCGCCGCCTGGATGCCGATCCAAGCGACGACAACAAACGTGCAAACCCGACACGCCAGCCGGACGAGCTGGACGTCGACCCCGTCGCCGCGCCGTGCCCGGGCCCGGACGAGGATCTCCGTAACCCGCGTCATGACCGCCATCACCGCCGCGATGGCGCCGGCGTAGAGGGTGAGGCGGAGCGTGAGCTTGGCGGCGATGAGCGAGTCACCGGTGAGCCGCACCTGGAAGGTGACGAGCCAGTCAGCAATGAGGCTGCCGACGGCAAGGACGACCGGGAGGAGAAAGCTCGTGATCGATCGGGCCCAACCGGGACCGAAGACGTGCGGCAACGACGAGGCGAGGAAGGCCACAACACTGAAGACAACGGCGAGCAGGACCGCCGCGCACCACTGCCAGACCGTCTCGCCGAGCACCACCGTGTGAGCCCAGGCCGGGAGGGTGCGGATGAACGACTCGGGGATCAGATCGCCACCGACGGTCACGTAGGCGTCGTAGAGCCCGGGGCTGCCGGCATCGGTCTTGTACGGTCGGCTCCGCACCCGAGCGAAGAAGCTTTCGGCCCTGGTCACGGCTTCGGGGGAGAAAATAAAGTCTCCCTGGCGCGGACCGGTTTCGATTCGCACGAGCATGATCTCGGTGCCGGGGATCCGCCAACGCGTGATCGAGTCGGCCTTCACGGCGGCGGCATCGGGGATGGCCGAGTCCGCGGGGATCGGGATCCGGTCGAAGACTTCCTTGAGGCAGGTGGCGGCCTCGCGTCCCTTCGATGTGGCAAGAGAGGGGGCGAACTCGGTGAGGTCGAGGCAGGTCAGGGTCTGGGTGATGAGGTGAGCATTCTCGGCCCGGGTCTCGGCGGTGAGGCCACCACGCATGTTGCGGAAGATGCGGTCGGTGGTGTCGCGGAAACTGCGAAGCGTCGCCCGTGGGCTCGAGGTGTCGAGAGGCGCCAGCGGTGACGTGGCCGCGGTGAGCGTCGCATGGGCTTCGTCGGGAGGGGGCATGTTGAGCGCCGCCGGCGTGACGTCGCTCGCCTCGCGGACAGGCGTGGCCACGGGGACCGGGGCCGGCGTGACCGCGGCGATCTCGGCGGGCTCATTGGCGGCGGCCCGTGGTGGCAGCGGGGCTTGCGGCACTGGAAGGGTCGCCGGCGGCAAGGCTTGCGGAGGTGCGGCCGCGACTGCCACGGCGGGCGCGATCGTGGCCTGGTCCGGCGGCGAAACTCGGGCCTGATTGGCAGCGACCTCGGCAGGGTGCTCGCCGATTCCCTCCTCGATGAGCACCGACGGCGGCTGCGTGAGGAGGTCGGCGACGGCGGCGGCGATGGGGGTGAGGAAGGAAAAGGTGTGATGGGTGAGCCGGTGCCAGATGTGGGCATCCTGCCAGGCGGAGAGTGCTCCCCACGTCAGGCCGCCAACGGTGACGGCAACGAAAAACGGCACGACGGCCGAGGGGCGGCGGCGGGGTGCGGGGCGTCTGGCCATGCGGTGGGCTTCGTGGGGTGGATCGCGGCGACGTCGCGGGGGGAGTTACCAAAGCCCCCCTCTCCCGAACAAGGCCGCTCGTCGCGCTCGTCTCGCCCGAATTGCCTCGCCTGCCCAATCTTCCGGGGGCGGCGTGATCCCGGTGGCGGCCTTCGACGGTACGCTTTCGCTCTCCGGCAACGCTGTCGCCTCGAGCGGCGGCCTGTCGACGCGACGAACTGTTTCCCGATCTCCCCGAGGCTTGCCATGACGCCGCCGCTCACCTTCCGCCGGGGGACGCTTGACGATGCCGAGGCCCTCGCCAACCTTGCCGCGCGGACATTTCTCGAGACCTACCGTGACTTCGAGGAGGTGCAGGACAACGCCGATTACGTCGCGAAGCATTTTCAGGTGCCGGCCGTCGCCGCGCTCCTCGCCGATCCGCAGGCCACCACACTCCTGGCGACGACGGGAGGGGATCTCGCCGGCTACGCCGTCCTCCGAGCGGGCGCGACGCCCTCGTGCGTGACCGGCGCGAAGCCGCTCCAACTGGAGCGCTTCTATCTCGCCGAGGCTGCGACCGGCCGGGGCGAGGGAACCCGGTTCCTCGGTGCCGTTCAGGCGGAGGCCCGCGCGCTTGGTGCCCTCACCCTCTGGCTCGGCGTCTACCACCGCAACGCCCGCGCCATCCGGTTTTACGAGGCCCGTGGCTTCCGCCAGATCGGCGCGCGCGACTTCCCCTTCGGTGGGAAGATCTTCGTCGATCCGGTCTACGCGATCGCGGTCGACGAGATCCGCTTTCCAGAGCCTGAGGGCCTGTCGCGCGAACCGTGATCCAACCAGAGGGGACCAGCGAGCACCCCTAACCCGAGGGAGGTCTGGATTCACGCTTGCGGCTTGAGTGAGCAACCGAGCGTGGAGGCGTGCGAAGCCAATGCGGCCGGACGTCAGCCGGCGATCTCGTCGGGTTCGGCGAGGAGGTCCGCAAGCAG
>JBIIQL010000056.1:0-11399 GCA_044342095.1 Pirellulales bacterium | reverse complement strand
CGAGCGGAAAGCGGCACTCGACCCCGCGGAAACGCATGAAGTCGCGGTCAGTCCTTCAGGGATCGACTGACGTCGAGAAAGGCCTCGACCTCGAGATCGTCCGCGAGATCGCCGAGCGTGGCCGGGTCGATGCCGGCCCGTAGCCCCATCGGGCGGGGCTTTAACTTGAATCGAGGCTCGGACGCTTGGGCCGCGATTCCCGCCAATCCCCGCCGCACCGCTTCGTTGAGCGTGGCTTTCAGACTCTGCCCCGTTGCCTCCATCGCTGCCCGGAGCAACTGTTCGACATCGGGATCGACCGTGATCGTCGTTCGCAGCAAAGCATCATGGCATCACGATTTTCGTGACAGCAAGATGCCTTCTTCGGTGGCTGGGGGGCACGGGCCGGCGTCAATTGGCGGGTCGCAGCGGCAGGAAAAGAGCCAGTTTGACCTTCCTCCCAATTCGGCGTACAAATTGGGAGTATGTTCCCTAGAACGCTTTCGATCGGTGAATCGAGCAGTTTGCTGCTCCTCGGGCCGCGCGGCACGGGGAAGTCGACGCTTCTCCGGGAGCATTTCGGGGCCCGTGCCACAGTCTGGATCGATCTCCTCGACCCGGAGCTCGAGCACCGTTACAGCCTCCGGCCGGGGGAATTGCGGGAGCAAATCGATGCTGCTTCGGCGGTCGATTGGGTGGTGATCGACGAGATCCAAAAGGTGCCCTCCCTCCTCGACGTCGTCCATGCCGCGATCGAACAGCCTCGTCCCGGCGGCCGGCGCGTCCGCTTCGCCATGACCGGATCGAGTGCCCGGAAGCTGAAGCGCGGGGCGGTCAATCTGCTCGCCGGCCGGGCGTTCGTGCGGCACCTCTTCCCGTTGACCAGCCGCGAACTCGGGCCGGCCTTCGAGCTCTCCACGTGCCTGCGCTTCGGCACGCTCCCCACGGTGTTCTCGTTCACCGCCGAGGCCGATCGATCGAGCTACCTGCGGGCCTATGCCCGAACCTATCTGCGCGAAGAGGTGTGGGCGGAGCATGTCATCCGGCGACTCGATCCCTTCCGGCGCTTCCTCGAAGTGGCGGCTCAGACCAATGGCGAGATCCTCAACTGTTCGAACATCGCCCGCGACATCGGTGTCGATCACAAGACGGTTGCCTCCTATTTCGAGATCCTGGAGGACACCCTTCTGGGCTTCATGCTCGAGCCCTGGCACGCCTCCGTCCGCAAGCGACAGCGGCAGTCGCCGAAGTTCTGGTGGTTCGATCCGGGCGTCTGCCGGGCCCTGGCCGGGACGTTGACCGTCGACCTCGTGCCCCGCACCGGCGGCTACGGCCGGGCCTTCGAGCACTTCGTGATCCTGGAGATCGTGCGGGCCAGCGACTATTGCCAGAACGACTACCGCTTCTCCTACCTCCGTACGAAGGACGACGCCGAGATCGATCTGATCATCGATCGCCCCGGCCGGCCGCCGGCGCTCATCGAGATCAAATCGACCGACCGCGTCGAGCCGCGGCACGTGCGCGACTTGTCGCGCTTCCTCCCCGACTTTCCCGGGGCCGATGCCTACTGTTTCTCCCGCGATCCGCTCCGGAAGCGAATCGACGGCGTGCTGGCGGTGCCCTGGGAGGAGGGCCTCGCTGAACTCGGGCTGTGAGGCCACAGCGGAAACCGGCAGAATCCGGGCGACGCCTTGGCCTGCAGGGCGATCGCGTTCCTGTTCTGCAAAAACCGGCCACCGCACCGCTCCGCTCCGGCCTCGTGCCCTCACCGTGCGAAGGCTTCGGGCTTTTCCAGCACGAACATGTGGCCGTGGTCGCTGGTCACGATGACGGCCGTGTCGTCCCAGCCGCCGTGCCCCTCGATCCAGCCGGTGATCGCCCGGAAGGCGGCATCGCCGCTTGCCACCGCGCCGATGGCCGCATCGATGTCGTTCCCATGGCTCGCCCAGTCGACATCCCCCGCCTCCACCATCAGCCAGAAGGGCTTTTCTTTCGCAGCAAGGACATCGAGCGCCGCCACCGTCATCTCGGCGAGCGTCGGATTCTCGTCGACGTCGGCCGGCGTGTAGTGGATCGGCTGGCTGTACTTGAGCCCCAGGCCCGATTGTTCACCGAGGGCAAAGAGCTTCTTCCGCCCCTCTTCGGAAACGAGCACCGGGTCGTAGCCGCCGTCGGCCGTGGCGAAGGGAAGATTGCCGGGCTTGGTGCCGAACATGCCGAACAGACGTTCCCCGCCGGCGATCGCGGCGGCCGCCCCTTCGGCGAGTATCTCCGCCCCCTTGCGCCCCGACGTTCGCTGGGCAATGCGGTAGCGGCCCCCCTTCCCGGCATCGATCGCGGCGAGCGTCGAGGGAGCGACGTACTTGTTCCCCGGTTCGTAGTTGACCCCCTGTTGCTTCGAATCGTCGGGGGTATCGCCGCCGAATCCGCAGCCGATGACGACGTCGAGTCCGGGCAGCGGCTCCCCGCGGTGCGAGACCGAGCGGAGGCCGACCATGTCACGGGAGATGTCCTGGTAGTCGTCGCGGCTGACGTTGTTGGCATAGGCGCAGGCCGGCGTGGCATGGGGGATCGGCACGCTCGTCACGGTGCCGACGGCCCACCCCTGCTTCTGGAGCGTGCGCGCGATCGGCTCGAGTTGTTTCCCGGCTGGATCGACGTTGATCGCGTCGTTGTAGGTCTTGCGACCAGTGCAGAAGGCGGTGGCCGAGGCGGCCGAATCACAGACGGCATGCGGACGGTAGCGGTCACGGCCGATCAGATACGTGGCCTGGGCGATCGGGTCCCACGGCGTCGCGCCCCCCATCGCGACGTCGTAGCCACCAGCCTTGTCGCCGCCGGGGTTCTTGAGGGCCTGGGCGTCGACGTCGACTTTCGTGCCGTCGTTGGCGGGGCTGGTGCAGCAGAAGCCGAAGGCCGTCGGAGCGCCGGCGTAGTCCTGGAAGGCGAGCCCCGTACCGCGGCCGGAATCGTAGGCCACGTTCCCCGAGAGTGCGATCGCGGCGGTGCGCGTCGTCGTCCAATCCATCCCGTCGAAGACCATGAGGATGATCCGCCGCTTGCCGGCGGCAGCCGCCGCCACCTGGAGCGCATGGACGTCGGTCTGGTCGAAGTAGTCGGCGGCGGGGTTGAGCGTCTTTTCGGGGAGCCGGCCGTAGATCGCGCGGAGCCGATCCTCGCTGCGATAGGAACTCTGCTCCCCCGCCACACCGTCGAGGCCGATGCCGAAGGTGTAGACCGGCACGAGCCGATTGGAGTGGTTCGACCAGGAGATGTACTGCCCGGGCTGATCCCCCCAGTGCCCCCACGGGGCGGTGCCGGTGTGGGTCGCTTCCCACTGGAGCCGGGCGAAGCGATCGGCCGGGCGTAGCGACACCGCCGGGATGGTCGCTGTCGGCGGCGGCTCGGCGGCGGGGAGCGCGCCAGCCAGCGAGCCGAGCATCACCAGAAGCGCAAGCGTACGGCGCCAGGCCATGAGAACGTCCCCGGGGCGAGTGTCATGCGTGACCGAGACACGCACTCCGGAGAATCGTAGCAGCCGATCATGAGCGGCAAACGAGCGACTCAGGCGTGCCCCGATCGCACGGTCAGGCAGGCACGTCGTCCCACACCGGGCACCAGAGGGGCTGGCGGGGGAAGAGGATGCCGGCGAGCCGCTGGGCCATCTGCGTCGAGGGCTCCATCGTCCCCCGCGCCACCGCCTCGACCGGATCGCACTGGCCGAGGAGGAGCCGGGCAAGTTCGTCGTCCGCCAGCCGCAGCCAGCTGCGGCCAACCCGCCCCTGCTGGACCGTGGCCTTCCCGTCAGCGACGACGACCGAGCCGCGGAAACCGGGCGACTCGATCCCCAACTCGATCGCTTCGCGGATCCCCGCCGCCGCCGCCCGGGCCACCGTGGCCGGCGCAACCGCCTGGAGGACCTCGAGGGGACGGATCAGCTTGGCGACGATCATCCGGTCGTGGGGCTGCACGAGGCTCTCGCCTCCCGCCACCGCCGCGTGGAGCGGATCGGCAGCGCTCGACTCGTAGATGATTTCCTGGCGGTCGTTCTCGATCGCCTCGGCACACACCCGGGCGAGAATCTCCCGCTCGAGCCCGGGGAACTCCGGGTCGGCAAGAAGCTCGAGAATCCGGTTGCCAGCCTGGATGCAGTAGCCGACGATCCGCGCGGAGGTCTCGTGGAGGTCGTAGCGATCCTGACCGACGAGGGCGACGAGGATCGAGTCGAAGGCGCCGCGGCTCACGAGCCAGCGTGAGTAGGCCTCGCCACGATCGAGCGGGCCGACGAAGCGGGCCGCGTTTTGATTGTAGATCCGGAGGATGGCGGGAAGTTCGACATGGCGCCACTGCCGCATCGTCACCCCTTCGGTCGACCGTCCCGTCGCGGGGACGGCGCCGGCCGACGACCGAGCCAGCGGAGTGGGACGCTCGAGGAGCCGGGCGAGGATGTCCGTGGGCCGCCCGGGGGTGGCGCAGTCACGGCCGAGGACCGACCAGCCCATCTCGTGAAACGACGGCGCGATCCGCGTTCGTGAAAACGCGACGGCAGCCCCCATCATCCGCATCCGATCTTCGGCGGCCTGAACGAGCCGTTGCCCATGGCCGGCTCCGCGGCATTCCGGGAGCACCGCGACCCGATCGATCACCGCGGCATTGACCGACCCACCGGCGATCATCATCGTCCGCGGCATCACCTCGACATGGCCGACGATCCGTCCGGCCAGCCGGGCCACGAGCCGATTGCCGGGATCATGTTCGGGGTGATCGACGGCGGCGTGGAACTCGGCGCGCGTCGGAGCCACCGGGAGCCCGGAAAGGAGTTGGATGATTTCGTTTTGGTCGCCAGCCCGGGCCGGGGCGACCTGGCACTGCTCGAGCATCCACGACGGGGGGCGACGGGGAGCGACGGGATGAACCGGAAGATGAATGATCGCCGGGCGCTTCTCGGTCCGCCGGCGGGCCGAGGTCCGCGGCTCGGCGACGACCGCAAGGCGGAGGCTGTCGGCGTGCGTGGACGATTCGGTATCGGCTTCCGAGGCCAAGTCATCGGCGATCGTACCGACAGCGATCTGGGGGGCGCCACCGCCGCGGCTCGAACGCCCTCCGGCGTGAACCTGGGAACGATTCCCCTTTCGCATACCCTCCGCTGGCATGGTGCCTCCTCATCCCTGGAGCGACATCGACAGTCCGTTGGCCGAAAGGATAGGCGGATTGTCAGTCGATCTCAAGTAGCAGGAAGCGGCGCAACGTCTTTTCTTGGAAAAAACACCAGGGATGTTCGCGGGACGAGAGCGCCTTCGCGGCGCGGATTCGGCTCGCGAGTGGCCCGGACAGTGCGAGTAATCGCTGACGCTCAGCCCGCGTGTGGAAGGCGAGGCGGTCGTTGGTGGCGCGGATCTCCCGACAGCGCCGCCGGGCGAGCGTCGGCGTGGGGAAGGTGTCGATCCACCGCGTCTTCTGCATCACCAACTCGCGGACGTCGGGGGCGAGACCGTCGATCTGCGGCAGATGGCGCTCGGGATGGTAGTCGAGATCACGGAGCGTCCGATGGAGCGTCGCAAGCTCCGCTACCGGGTCGCGACCGGCCTCCGCAGGAAAGATCTCGTCGATCGGCAGTCGCAGGGTGCCCGTGACGACGGCATAGCGCGGCGGATCGCAGCCGGTGAGCCGGCGGACGATCCCGTCGGTGATCCGGTCGTAGGCGGCGCCGCCGATGCCGTGGACGAAGACATCGGCGACGAGGAGTCGGGCGATGAGCGTGGTGAGCAGGGCCCGCGGCCGCAGCCGGAAGCCGTGGCCCTCGAGCCGCTGGAGCGCGTCGACCCACGTCGACGGCGACGTGTCGGGCGTGATCGGGAGTTCGACCCGCAGCGTCTCCATGTCGGAGAGGAGGAGCGTGCCGGCGGTGCCGACGTTGGCGAACACGCGCCGCCGCCTGGGATCGTCGCGCGACCAGATCCACCACGGCACCTCGAACCACGGTCCGTCGGCCGTGCTGTCGGTGCGCACCGACAGTTCGGGCATCGGCCTGCCATGGCCGCGGACCCGCCAGACGCGGCGGTGTTCGGCGAGCGCGGCGTTGTAGGCCTCGTGGAGCTGTCGGGAGCGGGCCAGGAGCCATCCGGTGAAGACGAGCACCGTCGGCAGACGCACCAATTCGCTCACCGGCAGTTCGAGCGTTTCCAGGCCGAAGCGGGATTCGACGAGATGGCGGGCCTGGGCCAGCGCGATCCCGAGCCGACGCGTCTCCGCCGCGCGCTCCATCACGAGGGGCCACCAACGCCTCAGGATCGGCGCCGGCTCCAGCGGCAAGAGGAGATCACAGCAGCGGTCGCCGAAGGAGGCGAAGGTCTGGTCGTCGAGGATCCCCCGTTCCTCCCAGGCCATGTCGGGGCCCGGACCGTCGAACGGCACCTGCTCGAGCCGCGCCTCCTCGGGCGTTCCCACCGGGACACCGACGCCGGTGTGGTGGCAGCGGTCGGTGTCGACGATGAGGTTCACCGCGGTACCACCGACGTGGCGCGCGTAGGCATCGAGGGCGGAGTTCTTCAACCAGACGCCGGCGTGGAACAGCTCCGGTTGGTGTCCTCCCATGATGATCGGGCGGGCGATCCAGTCGGCGACGTCGCGCGGCCGTTCGACGTCGCGGTAGCTGCCGGTGTACTCGGCGGCGACGGTGAGGACTTCGCGGCGCGTGGCGGCGACGAGCTCCCACAGCCGCATGTCACCGATGCGCGTGTCGAACGCGGCGCGGAGGAGGCGGTTGTTGTCGAGGAGCGTCTCGATGGCGTCGGCCGGCGCGTCCGTTGTCGGCACGATCGGCGGATGGATGAGCCGGGCGCCCGAGAGGGCCGGGGCTCGAAACCTCCGGGTCGCGGAGGGCCACGATGATGTCATGGGGATGCGATGGGCTGGCCGGAGGTGACGCGTCCGGAGGTTCAGCCGGCCCCGTGTGTCGACGCGACGACGTCATGGGCTGACGCCGGCACGGCGGCTTCGGCCCGATCGAGAACGCCGCGGTAGTAGGCCAGACGGGTCTCCGCATCGTCCAGAGCCCCCCCGAAACTCCTTGCCAGATCGAGGTAGAGGAGCGGAACGGGGAGTTCCTCGACCCGCAGGCCGGCCACCGAGGCCTGCACCCAAACCTCGAGCGGCATCGCATAACCGAACTCGGTCACGTGGATCGCCTCGAGCGCCCGGCGCGTGTAGGCCTTGAAGCCGCAGAAGGCGTCGGTGAGGGAGAGGCCGAGGCGGGCGTTGATCTCGGCGGTGATCGTCTCGTTGATCCGCCGACGTGATTCCGGCGGGCGGCTGTCGCCGTCGAAGACTTTGAGATAGCGGCTGCCGGAGACGATGTCGGGGAGCCGAGCCGGGGAGGTACCCGTGACGGTGGCATCGATGAAGGCAGGGATGAGGCGCGGCTGGTGCTGACCGTCGCAGTCGATCGTCACCAGGCCGTCCCATTCGCCGGAGAGCGTCTCGCGGAAGGCCGTCGCCAGCGCCGCGCCATAGCCGCGGTTTTGCGGATGGCGAACGACGCGGATGTCCCCCTGACGCTCGAGACGGTCGGCGAGGAGCCGCGACGTGCCGTCGGTCGAGCCATCGTCGACGACGAGGACGTGGGGCGTGAAGCGGAGGACCTCGTCGAGGACTTCCTCGACATGTCGGACCTCATTGAAGACCGGCAGGGCCGTGAGAAACTTCGGCTGCCGTGGCACCGCGCTGCTCTCGGCGGCGGCGGACGGATCCGGACGGCGGGGGGATCGTGAGGAGGAAGGCATCGCGGATCCCTCTTGGCAGGACAGGCTGTGCGGTGACGGGCCGAGAGACGTTTCACTCAAGCCCGGACACTCCTTGAATTGTAGCGCCGGGAAAGTGCCGGGCAACGCGCCGGTTCAGGTGTCACAGGCTGCACAGGGGGATGAGGGGGTCGCTCTCGGCGGCGCTCGCCCGGCATTCGAGCCCCGACACGAGGGAGGCGAGGCGCTCGGCCAGCACCGGCATCGAAAACCGCTCGCTGGCATGGTGGCCAAGGACGACGACCTGCATTCCCAGGGCGGTGGCATGAAGGGCGTCGTGGAGCTTCAATTCGCCCGTCACGAACGTGTCGCAACCGGCCTGACGGGCGATCGGAATCCCCTCGGCACCGCTTCCGCACACGATCCCCACCCGTCCCACCGCCCGGTCGGTGTCCCCGGCCAGGTGGGTTCCCGGTGCCCCCAGTCGGGCCGCGAGTTGGCGGGCGAACTCGACGACCGAGTGCCCCGCCGGCTCGAGCCCCATCCGGCCGAAGCCGGCCAGCGGCGCGATCGGATCGGGAACGAGAGGGGACACGGCCGAAAGGCCGGCAGCGGCGGCGAGTTGGTCGTTGATCCCACCGGCCGCCGAGTCCCAGGCGGTATGGCTGCTCCAGACGGCCACGCCGGCGCTGGTGAGATCGAGGAGCAGGCCGCCGGTCGGGGTGGTGTCGGTGAGTCGGGCGACGGGGCGGAAGGGGAGGGGATGGTGGGTGACGATGAGGTCGAAATCCCCGTCGATTGCCTCCTCGACCACGGCGGCCGAAAGCGTCAGGCAGGTGAGCACGCGACCCACCCGCTCGCGCCGGCTGCCGACGAGGAGGCCGACGGAGTCCCACTCCGCTGCCAGCCGCAGCGGGGCGAGGTGTTCCAGCGCGGCGGTCACGGTGGCGAGCGACGACATCACCACGATCATACAATCTGTTTCCGCGCTCCGTGTCCGCCCCCGTCCCTCTTGCCGCCCCCGGTGCCACTCCATGGATCGAGCCAGTGTCTGTGTCCCGTCCGGTGCCCTCGCCTCCGACCTCCGTACCGCCTTCCGTCGCGCCCGGACACTCGGGGTGAAGGGGGTGGAGCTCGATGTCCGCGCCGAACTCGACGGCGGGCGGATCTCCGCCACCGGCGTGCGACAGCTGCGCAAGTGGCTCGCCGACGAGGGGCTCGTGGTGGCCGCCCTCCGCTTCCCCACCCGGGGAGGCTACGCCGACGCCGACCGGCTCGAGGCGCGGATCGAGGGGACGAAGCGGGCCCTCGACCTCGCCCACGGCCTCGGCACGCATGTCGTCACCAACCATATCGGTGCGATCCCGGCGGAAGATTCCCCCGCTTGGCCGGTGTTGCTGGGGGCGCTTCGCGACCTTGCCGGTTGGAGCGAACGTGCCGGTGCCACGCTCTGCGCCGAGGCGGGGAGGGTGCCGCCTGCCGATCTCCTCCGACTCGTCGCGGCGCTTCCCGAAGGGGGGCTCGGCTGCACGCTCGTTACGGGGGCGCTGGTCGTCCATGGACACGACCCGGCCGCCGCCGCCGCCGATCTGGCTGGAATCGTGCGCCATGTCTGGCTCACCGACGCCGTGCCCGGGACGTTTGCCGGTCATGGGCGCGCGACGGTCCTCGGGCGCGGGGATGTCGACATCCCCGCCACGCTCGGCGCGCTCGAGGAGCGGGGCTACCGCGGTTGGCTCGGGCTCGAGGTCGTCGATGGCGCCGATCCGGTGGGGGAACTGGCCGCCGCGATCTCGCGGCTGGCGCTCGTCTGAGGGCCCGACAAAGCCTCCTCGCGGCGGCGGAAGGTGTAGATGCCGCGGCCGTCGGGGGAGAGGATCGAGAAATACACCTCCCCCGCCTCATCCTCGCCGAAGCTCAGCACCGGCAGCCCTTCGCGGTCGTGCGGGATCGGCCGGTTGGAGACGGCCCGGCCGGTGGTCTCGTCGATGCCGAGGGCCCACAGCCTCCCCGAGACGTAGTCGGCATAGAGATAGCAGCCGTCGAGTTCGGGGAGCTTCTTCCCGCGGTAGACGTTGCCGCCGGTGATCGACTTGCCGATGTCGTGGGCGTACTGCCAGACCGGATCGACGAATCCCGGGCCGGTGGAGGTGTTGGTCGGTGCGTAGGGCTGATTCCCCTCGCGCAGGCTCCAGCCGTAGTTCGCCCCCTTCACGCCGAGGTTGATCTCCTCCCAGAGATCCTGACCGACGTCGGCGATCCACAAGCGGCCGGTGCGCCGATCGAACGACATCCGCCATGGGTTGCGAAGGCCGTAGGCCCAAATCTCCCGGCGCACGCCGGAGGGGCGCGGCGGCTTGCCTCCGTTCTCCGCCATCACGGCGACGAAGGGATTGTCGTCGGGGATGCCGTAGGCCGTTTTCTCCCCCTTGGAGTCGACGTCGATCCGCAGCACCTTGCCGAGGAGCGTCTGGAGGTTCTGGCCATTGCCGGACGGATCGTTCTGTTTCCCGCCGTCACCGTAGGCGACATAGAGATAGCCGTCGGGGCCGAAGCAGATCGTGCCTCCCTTGTGGTTCCAGGCCGGATGTTCGACGCGGAGGATCTCCTCGGCGCTCGTCGCGTCGGCAGCGTCGGGATCGTCCTTCGACACGCGGTAGCGCTCGAGGACCATCGTGAGGGGCGCTGTCTTCGTGGAGTAGTGGACGAAGAACTCGCCGTTCTCGGCGAAGCGGGGATGGAAGGCGAGGCCGAGGAGCCCCTCCTCGTTCTGCTTGTCGGCGTAGTGCACCTTCTCGGTGAGGTCGAGGAACACCTTCGTTGCCGCCGAGTCGGGGCGGAAGACGTGGATCGCCCCCTGCTGCTGCGGCACGAACAACCGTCCCGATCGATCGCCGGCGTGCGTGATCAGGATCGGCCGCAACGGATTGGGCGTCCCATCGACATCGGGCGTCCAGCCGGTCCAGACGAGATCGGGGAACGCCGGGACGGCCTCGATCGCCAGCGGCGACTCATCGATCGACCCACCTTGCGCCACGGCCGTGGCGGCAGCCGCCGGCGCGTCGGCGGGCGCCGCGGGAACACTTGCCGGCAGGAGGGCCAGTGCGAGAAGGCCGAGGAGGGCCCGAACGACGTTGAAAAGGGGGGACGGCACGGGGAGATCTCCGCTGGAAAGGGACTTTTTCAAGCTTGGACTGAGAAAAATGGTGATCGGGAAATCGGCGACTTCATCCGGGCTGACGGCCCGGGAGGCTTGCAGGCTTTCCATGATCGGGCTGATTGACCACGCTGCAAATCAGGCCTATCGTGACGGCCTGGCTTCAAGATTGTCTGCTCCCGCCTCGAATTGATCCAGCCACGCCGCAGACGTCGTGGCTGGCCCGTTCTTCTGCCATGCGTCCCCTCCTCACCTGGCTGGCGATTCTCGGGTACGGCGTGCTCGCCCTCGGGCTGCCGTTGCCGGCCGGGATCCGCTCGAAGGAGGCGGTGCCAGGGCTCGACGCAGCTGGCGTGATCGCCGCCAAGGATCGCTCGGTGGTGTTTCCCTGCATGAACAGCCCCTGCGGCTGTGCCAGTGCCGATCAGTGTTTCCGCGACTGCTGCTGCACGACGCTCGCCGAACGCCTCGCCTTTGCCCGCCGGCACCGTCTCGACGGCGCGCTCATCGCTTCGCTCGAGGCC
>JBIIQL010000055.1:0-11400 GCA_044342095.1 Pirellulales bacterium | reverse complement strand
CGGCTCCACGACGGGCTTCGCGGCCGCAGGCGCAGGGGCCGCCGGCACGGGCTCGGCTGCCGCAACCTTTGCCACAGGCGTCGGGGCCACGGGCGCCGCGGCGACCGGCGCCGGCTTGGCCGGGGGAGCCGCCGCGGCGGGCTTCGCCGGAGCCGGCGCGGAGCCCGCGGCTTCGAGGGTGAGCAGCGTCTGCCCCACCTTGACGGTGTCCCCCTTCTTGACGAGCACACTGGCGACCCGGCCCCCGGGAGGACAGGGGACTTCGATGACCGCTTTGTCGGTCTCGACCTCGAGGAGCGCCTGGCCAGGCTTCACCACATCCCCGGCGGAGACGAAGACACTGACGACATCGCCCGAGGCAATGTTCTCGCCCAGGTCGGGCAGCTTGAAATCGGTGGCCATGGTGGGATCGCGGAGGAAGTCGGGCAAAGGAAGGAAAATCGATCCGGCGCGGGCAACGGGCACCGCGACGGGGAAGACTATCAGGCGCTGGCGGCGTCGACCTTGTCGGGGTCGACCCCGAGAGCCGTGATCGCGTCGGCCACCACATCGGCTCCGATGGCACCGGCGGCCGCGAGCCTGGAGAGTACGCCGACGGCGATGCACTCGGCATCGACCTCGAAGTGACGACGGAGCCGCGGGCGGGATTCACTCCGCCCGAAGCCATCGGTCCCCATGACGAACAGGCCTCCGGGAATCCAGGGATCGAGTTGCTCAGGGACGGCCCGGACATGGTCGCTGGCCGCGACGAAGAGCCCCTCGGCGGAGCCGAGCGTCTCCTCGAGGTAGCTGCGACGCGGCGTCTCCATCGGGTGGAGCATGTTCCAGTGCCGGCAGGCCAACGCCTCGCGGCGCAGTTCCTTCCAGCTCGTCACGCTCCACACGGTGCTCGTCACGCCGAAGCGATCGGCGAGGATCTCGCCGGCCCGGATGACCTCGCGGAGGATCGACCCGGAGCCGAGCAGTTGGACCGGAGGAAGCGAAGCAGCCTTCCCCTTCTTGGCCCCCTTCGCCGCGGCCGGCTTGGCGGGGATCTCGCGGAGCCGGTAGGCCCCCTTCACGATCCCTTCCTCGCAGCCGGCCGGCATCGCCGGCATCTCGTAGTTTTCGTTGTAGATCGTGAGGTAATAGATCCAATCCTCACCCTTGCCGTACATCCGCTCCATGCCATCGAGCATGATCACGGTCGTCTCGTAGACGAACGCCGGGTCGTAGGCTTTGACCGTCGGATAGGCCATCGCGAACAGATGGCTGTGGCCATCCTGATGCTGGAGCCCCTCACCGTTGAGCGTGGTCCGCCCGGCGGTGCCGCCGAGAAGGAAGCCACGGGCCCGACAGTCGCAGGCGGCCCAGATGAGGTCGCCGATGCGCTGGAAGCCGAACATCGAGTAGTAGATGAACATCGGGATCATCGGCACGCCGTGCGAGGCGTACGCGGTCCCGGCGGCGATGAAGCTCGACATGCTCCCCGCCTCGGTGATCCCTTCTTCCAGGATCTGCCCGTCCTTCGCTTCCCGGTAGTAAAGGAGCTGGTCGGAATCGACCGGCTCGTACAACTGCCCGGTGTGGGCGTAGATCCCACACTGCTTGAAGAGCGGATCCATGCCGAAGGTTCGCGACTCGTCGGGAACGATCGGAACGATGTACTTCCCCACCGACTTGTCCTTGAGAAGCGACGCCATCAGGGTTACCGCCCCGGTGGTGGTCGAGACCTCGCGGCCGGCACTCTTCTCGATGAAGGGAAGGTATTCGGCGAGCTTCGGAACCTCGAGCCGCGGCGATTCCAAAGGCCGCGTCGGCACATAGCCCCCGAGGGCTTCGCGGCGCTCACGGAGATACTTCATCTCCGGCGAATCCTCCGCCGGCCGGTAGAACGGCGCCTTGGCGACCTCGTCGTCCGAGATCGGGATCCCGAACCGCGAACGGAACGCCCGTAGTTCTTCCTCGTTGAGCTTCTTCTGCTGGTGGGTGACGTTGCGTCCCTCTCCCACCTCGCCGAGGCCGTAACCCTTGATCGTCTTGGCGAGGATGACCGTCGGCTTGCCGGTGCAGGCCATGGCGGCGGCATAGGCGGCGTAAACCTTCTCCGGGTCGTGGCCACCGCGACGAAGCTTCTTGAGCTTCTCGTCGGAGAGGTGGGCGACCATTTCGGAGAGCTTCGGATCGGCGGCGAAGAAATGCTCGCGGATGTAGCTGCCGGGCATGACGACGTATTTTTGATACTGCCCGTCGACGACCTCGTTCATCCGCTTGACGAGGAGACCTTCGTCGTCCTTGTCGAGGAGCGGATCCCACTCGTCGCCCCAGATCACCTTAATGACGTTCCAGCCTGCTCCGCGGAACAGGCCCTCGAGTTCCTGGATGATCTTGCCGTTCCCGCGCACCGGCCCGTCGAGCCGCTGGAGGTTGCAATTGATGACGAACACGAGGTTGTCGAGTTTCTCGCGGGCCGCCAGCGTGATCGCGCCGAGCGTTTCCGGTTCGTCGCTCTCGCCGTCACCGATGAACGACCAGACGGTCTGCCGGCTCGTATCCTTGAGGCCGCGGTCCTGGAGGTATTTATTGAACCGAGCCTGATAGATCGCCATCAGCGGTCCGAGCCCCATCGACACGGTGGGGAACTCCCAGAAGCCGGGCATCAGCCAGGGGTGGGGATAGCTCGAGAGCCCGCCGCCATCGGCCAACTCGCGGCGGAAGTTTTCCAACTGCTTCTCGGTGATCCGCCCTTCGACGAAGGCGCGAGCGTAGATCCCCGGCGAGGCATGCCCCTGGAAATAGACCTGATCGCCGGAGTAATCGTCCCCGCGGCCGCGGATGAAGTGGTTCATCGCCACCTCGACGAGCGTCGCCGAGGAGGCGAAGGTCGAGATGTGGCCGCCGATGCTCTTGTCCTCGCGATTGGCGCGGACAACCATCGCCATCGCGTTCCAGCGGATCATGCTCTTGATCCGCCGCTCGATTTCGCGGTTGCCGGGGAACAGCGGCTGCTTGTCGACCGGGATCGTGTTGATGTAGGGGGTGGTCGCCGAGAACGGGATCGACACCCCGAGCCGATAGGCCTCCTGCTCGATGGCATGGAGGAGATAGGCGGCCCGTTCCTCGCCACGGCTATTGAGCACGTAGCGGAGGGAGTCGAGCCACTCCCGAGTCTCGGTGGGATCGGCGTCGACGCTCGCCGTGCCGTCCACCGGCACCGGCTGCCCCGCGGAGGTGTCCGTCACCCGTCCGATCGACATCTGGGCATGGGCGCCCGGGGGGAGTTGAGAAGCCTGGGTCGCTCCGTCAGTGCCGGACTCGTCGATGTCGGGGCTCGCCATGGGCAACTCCGGGAGGGCTGGGTGAACTTTGCCCATTATTCCGCCCTTACCGGCGGCCGTAAAGGCCGTTTCGTCCGCCGGCCGCGCGACGAAAGTCGGTTGCTCGAAACGCTTTTCGACAAGGCACCGGGCCTGCCACCGGGGCCAAATTCAGCGGGGAAACGAGGCCCCCGGACAGGGCCCCCTTCCGAGGCCCCTGTTTTGAGTTCCCCACGCCCCCCACGTCCAGCGGGGTCGCCGGGCGTCAGGACCGGGGGCGGTAGATCTCGGTAGCGGTCCCGAAATGGTTTTCAGCCGCGAAAGCGACCGTCTCGCCGAGCGTCGGATGGGCGTGGATCGTCTCGGCGAGGTCGCGGGCGCTGGCAGCCATCTCGATCGCCAGGGCCCCTTCGGCGATGAGTTCTCCCGCTCCGGCACCGACGATGCCGACCCCGAGAACGGTGTCGGTCTCCGGGTCGACGAGGAGTTTCGTCATCCCCTCGGTCCGCCCCAGGGCTTGGGCACGGCCGCTGGCGGCCCAGGGGTAGCGGCTGATCTCGACGATCTTCCCGCTCGCCTTCACCTCCTGCTCGGTGAGCCCGGCCCAGGCGATCTCCGGATCGGTGAACACCACCGCCGGAATGCACCGCGGGGCGAACAGCGCGGGCTCTCCGTGGAGCGCCTCGACGGCGACCTTTCCCTGATGGCTGGCGCGGTGGGCGAGCATCGGCTCACCACAGACGTCGCCGATGGCAAGGATCTTCGGGTCGCTGGTCCGCTGCTGGCCGTCCACCTGGACGAACCCCTTGGTATCGACCTTCACGGCCGTGTTCTCGAGCCCGAGCCCGTCGGAGTTCGGTCGCCGGCCGACCGCCACGAGGACGCGGGAAAACTCCTTCTCGAACGGCCCTTCGGGCCCCTCGAACCGGACGAGAATCCCCTTCTTCTTCTCCTCCAGGCCCGCCACCTTCGTCTTCAGATGGATGGCCTCGAAGAGCTTCTCGAGACGCGCTTGGAGCGGCTTGACGAGATCGCGATCAGCGCCGGGGAGGAGCGTGTCGGTGAGTTCGACGACGGAGACTTTTGACCCGAGTTCGGCATAGACGGTGCCCATTTCCAGACCGATGTACCCACCGCCGATGACGAGGAGCGAGTCGGGGATTTCCTGGAGTTCGAGCGCCGAGGTCGAATCCATCACCCGGGGCGTGGGGAGGTCGAAGGCCGGAATCCGCGCCGGTCGGGACCCGCTGGCCAGGATGCAGTGATCGAAGGTCACCGTCTGGCTGCCGTCGGCCCCGGCCACCTCGAGCGTTCCGGAGGCCGTGAACCTCGCGGCCCCCTGAATGATGCGGACGTTGCGCCGCTTGGCGAGTTGCCCAAGACCGCCGGTGAGCGTCGAAATCACCTTGTCTTTGCGAGCCCGGAGGGCATCGAGCTTGATCTTCGGTTTGCCGAGATCGATCCCCCAGGCCTCCATTTCCCTGGCTTCCGCGAGCACGCGGCCGACGTGGAGCAGGGCCTTGGACGGGATGCACCCACGCAGGAGGCACGTGCCACCGAGCCGTTCCTCCCGCTCGACGAGGGCCACCTCCATCCCGAGGTCAGCCGCCAAAAACGCCGCGGCATACCCACCTGGGCCACCCCCGAGCACCACCAGTGGAACATGCGTCGTCATCGGCTCGGACTCCAAGAGGTCTGACAGAAGGTGGACGGGGCAGGAAAGGGTCGTTGTTGTAGTTGCGGTAACCGGTTCCTTCAAGAAACACTCCGTGGACCGACCACCCCCGCCGCCGCGTCATGGCAGCCCCGCCCATGCCCTCGACCCCGTGTGAGGCCCTTCCATGACGACCGCCCCCCCACCCGATCCGGCCGCCGGGAGCGACACGGCTCCTCCGAAGCCCACCCGGGCCGCTGCGTTCCTCCGCCGCATAGCCACGCTCGATCTCCGCAGCCTCTGGCTCTTCCGGGTGCTCCTCGGTTCGATCCTCGTGGCCGACGCCCTCGTACGCCTTCCCGACGCCCCCCTGACACTCACTCCCGACGGGATGCTTCCCCCCGACCTCGTCCGTCCGTTCGTCGGCCACCCCTGGTCGTGGTCGATCGGGCTGTGGTTCGATGCCGCCTGGTGGGGTTACGGCCTGCTTGCCGCCGAGGCACTCTGCGGCCTCCTGCTCGCGGCCGGGGTCGGCCTCCCGCTGACGACGACGGCGGCCTGGGTGGTGGTCGTCAGCCTCGTCCGCCGCACCGCCCCGGTGACCAACGCCGGCGATGTCTTCCTCGCCGTCCTCCTCTTCTGGGGGCAGTTTCTGCCGCTCGGCCGGCGGTTGTCCCAGGAAAACCGCTCGTGCGGGGGGATCGCGGCCTTCGCCCTCACGCTCCAGGTGGCGGCGGTCTACCTCTCGGCCGGGCTGGCGAAGTGCAACGACGTTTGGTGGTCGGGCGAGGCCGTCGGTTATGCGTTGTCGGTCCATGACCACGGCACGCCGCTGGGCAATGCGATCGCCGATTGGGGACAGGGCGCCCGCTGGCTGACATGGGCGACGCTCGCCGTCGAACTCCTCGGCCCGCCGCTCCTTCTCATCCCCCGGTTGCGGCTCCCGCTGGTCGGCCTGTTCGTGATGTTTCATCTGGCGATCGCGGCGACGATGGATGTCTGCCTGTTCCCCTGGGTGGGGATCGCTGCCTGGGTCGCCCTTCTCCCCGGGAGCTTCTGGGAGAGGATCGGGAGTGCGGCGACGGACACCACGGCCGACGTGCCGATCGGCGATGGCCTCGATCCGCCGCGCCGCCTCCTCTGTGGCGGGGCGATCCTCGTCGCCGTCATCGCTTTTGCCCACGCCAATGGTCCCTGGCGACAGCAGCGGATGCCGGCAGGCCCTCGGCATGCGGTCCAACTGACCTTTCTCGAGCAGGACTGGCGCGTCTTCGGCGACATTCGGCCGCAGCGCCAGTGGGTCTACAGCCGCGCCGAATTGGCAAGCGGGGAGATCGTCGACCTCCTTCGTCAGGGGAGGCCCGTGGAAACGGTTCTGCCCCCAGGCGGTTTTCACGCGATCGCCAATCAGCGGCGACAAAAGCTCTTCTGGGAGCTCCCCAAGCCCGAGTACCGAGCTTTCGCCGCGGACATCGCCACGGCCCTCGCCAAGGAATGGAACGCCGGCCACGCCCCCGAGCGTCAAGTCGTCTCGCTGGAGATCCACGGGGCACGGATGCTCACGGCTCCCGAGCCGGGCACGATCCAGGACGTCCTGATGGCGACTTGGCCCCGGCGTTCGCCGTCAGGCCAGGGCAACTTGGAGCGGTTTTTACGGGACGCTGCCCCATCGCCCGATGCAGTCGCTCCGAGCCACCCGAGCCCGGACGGGCGTGACACCGCCCCTCCGTGAAACCAACCTTCACGACGATCCCGACGGCGACAGCCGGGGCTGGCATGGATCGCTTTTGTCCCGCACCATTTAGACTCCCTTCTGGCGAGAGTGGCGGAATTGGCAGACGCGCTGGACTTAGGATCCAGTGCCGCAAGGCGTGCGGGTTCGAGTCCCGCCTCTCGCACTGAACGGAATCCGGCGGCCAAAGGCTCGCCTGAGCAGCATCAGCGAAGAGGGTTCCCCGGCTGGGCCGTGACGCCTCGGAGGGGATTGGCAGCTGTGTCGCCCGAGGCTGATTCCTCCGATGCGGTAGCCTTCGCGCGCCAGCGCCCCACGGCCCGCTCACTTCCCTCCACCATCCGCTGGGCGGGCGAGCGGAGTTTTGGGCTGGCGCGTCGATCCTCGGAGGGGCTGACGACCTCCACGCTCTCCGCCGGACCGCTCGTCCGCACGACACTCCCCGGCGGCGTCGGCTGCCGTTCGGTCGCGGAATCCCGCGCCCAGTTCGACCAGGCTCCGCCGGTAACGGATCCGCCGGCACGCGACGCGTCGGCTCCGGAGGTGTCGAGAAGGCCGCTGGCCTTGGCCGGCGCGGCAGCCTTCTCTCCAGACTTCACCTTCTCGTTCTCAGCGTCCTCTGCACCCGGGGCCGACGGCTTCCCTGCAGGCAGATCGTCCTTCGCGTCGGCGGGCTCGTTGGCCCCTTCGGCAGGCTTGGCGGCGACAGGCTTGGTGTCATCTGCGGGAGCGTCGTTCTTGTCGGCGGCGTCGCTCTCGCCGTCGGCCATCGCCTCCTCCTCGTCGTCGCCTTCCTCCTCGGCAGGTGCCTCGTCGCGCTGACTGGGAAGAGCGAGCTCATCCTCCATGCTCGGCACTTCGGATCGGGGCGGCACCACCGGCGTCGTGGCCGGGTCAAAGTGTCCGACCTGTTTCACTCCCTGCCCCGGCCAAGACCGCCAACGGGTCGCGTAGTAGCCGAACTGATCGGGACGCACCGGACAGTGCGCGGGGCATCCCCCCTGCTCGCAAAGGCCATTGCAAGGGAGGCCGAGACGACCACCGGCCGGGCGGCATTTTGCACACTCCTGCCGACCGCATTGGCGACAATCGGCCAGAGCCGCGGCTCCCCCGGCCAGCACCACGCCGCCATCGGCGCCGACCGTGGCGCTCGTTTGTTGGACGGCAGCCCGAGCCCCGGCGGGCACCCGGGAGCGGGGTGAGGCCGCGTTACTCGCCGTTCCCTTGCCGCCACGCGTGCCCGCGGCGGTCGATGCCGCGGACCGCTGGCCGCCCGGGGACGCCTTGGCGGGCGTCGCGGCACGACGGGGCATGGGGCCTGCGGCCGGCTGCTGGGCGAGAAGGGACGCGGAGGCACCGATACCGAGGGCAAGAGCCGCCATGAGCCCCGCGAGGAACGTCCCCGGCCGGGTGCGTCGGGATCGGGTGCTGAGGAGGAGGGGGGTCATGCGTAGCCTCGCAGTGGATCAACCGTGGTGTTGGCAGGAGTCTCGGCCATACGACCGACAATCCCGACTCACGAGGAATATTCGTCCCAACCCCTCCCGCTTCTTTGATCGGACTTCTAAAGAATCTCGTCGCCCTGTTCCTTTCCCCCAATTTGCCCCACCGGATAAGATGAGGAGAGAAACTCGGGCGTCGATCGTCGGTCCACGGCAACGCGTCTCTTTTCCGGCGACGGCGCCCTCGCAGGGCCATTGGCTCCCCTGAGAAATGGGCCCCGAAGCATCCCCTCCATCGCTCGAGGCGCGGGGTCCTGGTCGGGGAGGATCAGGGCGGGTGGTTGAAGGGATGCAAGTCGCCCCGGCATATTGGGGGGATCCCCACGCCTCGGCGTCGAGCGGTCACGACGGCGGAGCCCGACACGAGGATCCGCGCGGATTTGCTCCAAGCCTCCCGCACCGAGTCACGACTCGGGTTGGCGACACGAAGGATCCGCCCACGACGCGGAGAGTGACACACCATGCAAACGGTCAATCTCAGGCTCCTCATCATCCTCGCCATCCTGGCGGTCGGCGGCATGGGGGGCGTGTATGCGATCCACGAGTTCCAGGTCTATCGCAACGCCGACAGCTTGCTCGCCCTCGCCCGCGAGCGTGCCGAGGAGGGCCGGTCGGAAGAGGCCGTCGGCCTCTACGTCCGTTACATGGGGCTGCGGGAAGCCGACAAACAGGCGCGGGCCGAGTTTGCCAAACTCATGCTCCGAAAGGTGGGGGCGACACGGGCCTCGAAGGCGAGCTACGCCCAGGCCTACGACGCCCTGGAGACGGCCGTCCGGATGAACCCCGACGACGACGATCTTCGCGAGCAACTCGCCGGATTTCTCTACCGAACGGGGAATTACACCGAATCACGCCAGCATTTCGGTCTCATCCGCGATCATCGCCAGACGAATCCGGTCGCCTCGGTGGCCAAGGAAGAGGCCGTCTCGGAGGGGGAGAAAAAACAGAAGCCTCCCACCCCCGACCACATCATCAACCTCCGTTACGCGACGTCCTGCGCGGGAATGGGGCGATACGACGAGGCGGCGGAAGTCGCCTCGAAACTGATCGGCTTCGATCTCGGCACGAAGTCGTTCGACACCTCCTGGGAACCGCTCCCCGACTGTGCCGATGCCTATCTCCTCATCGCCGAGATCCTCGAGCGACGCTACAGCGACACGACGACCGCCTCGCGGGTCATGCGTCGGCTTCCGGAAGTCTATCCCACCGACTCCAACGCCTGGTTGTCGATGGCGTCATGGAGCGTCTTTCACAACGATCTCGCCGCCGCTGGCATCGAGATCGCCAGGGCCGTTCAACTCGCGCCCGATTCCCCGCAGGTGCTGTTCGCAGAGTTCGAGATCGCGATGCGGACCAAAGACTACGCGCGAGCCACGAAGGTGATGCAGGAAGGTCTGGCTCCCTACGCCGATGACGCCCGCGTGATCCTCGGAAGTGCCGACCTGGCCAAGGCCAGTGGGGAGCCACAGGCGGCGCTCGAGGTCCTCCTCAAGGGAGCGGAGGCGCTTCCCGACAATCCCTCCATCCTCGGTCGGATCATCGACCTCCTCTTCGACCTCGAACGCGGAGAGGAAGCCATTCCCCACGTCGACGCCATGCGCGAACTCGAGGGGGATGACAATCCGATCGTGATGTGGGCCGAGGCCCGTCTGCTCATGGAGCGCCAGCAATGGCTGCCGGCCTTGGAGAAGCTGAAGTCGCTCCGACCGAACGTGGCGAGTTCCCCGCAACTCATCCATGCCGTCGACCTCGCTCTGGCGATCTGCCACCAGGCGCTCGGCCAAGCCGATGAACTTCTCGAGGCGAGCCGACGGGTGCTGGCCGACGATCCAAACTCCTATCAAGCCCGGGTTGCGCTTGCCACAGCCCACGCCCAGGCCGGGAGAGATGACGAGGCCTTGGCGGAATTCGAATCGTTGGCTGCGACCCAGGCGCTGGAAGATCTCCCTCGGATGCAGTTGCTTTGGGCCCCTCTCCTCGACCTCCGCGTCAAGCAGCAGCTTCGTCGACCGGAGCCGGAACGCAATTGGAAAAAGGTCGACGACCTCGTCGAACTCCTCAGCACTTCCCCGCACATCGGAGATGCCCAAGTCGCCTCGATTCGATCGAACGTTTTGCAGCGCCGCGGAGACGAATCCGGAGCGGTGGAAATTGCATCACAGGCATTCGAAGCCTCGTCGGATGATCCGCTGGTGGCCGCACAGTTCGTGACGCTCCTCCTTGCCAACCAAGACATCGAGCGGGCGAGGCGGACCGTCGATCGCCTCCGCCCCGAAGTCCGTCGCGACCCACGGGTGCTCTCCGCAGAGGCTCGGGTTTCCGCCAGCGAAGGGGGTGAAGCAGGCGAGGCCGGATTGGCATCGGTCGAAAAAGTTTGCGAGGAGATCCCCGACAAGGATGCTGTTCTCGTCCTTCTCACCCTCATGGGGATCCGCATTCAGCAGCGCCGTATTCCAGAGGCTGAACGGATCGCTGCCGTGATCCTCAAGCGGGAGCCTGCGGAGGTCCGCGCTCATGCATCGCTCCTCCAAATCGCCATCGACGAAAAGGATGTCGAAAAGCTGTCCGCCTACGCCGACCAGATTGGCGACTTGACCGGACGCTCGTCGGCACAGTCGCGAGTGGCCCAGGCGATGGTGATGATCCTGAAAGTCCAGATCTCGCGGGAAAAGCAACTCGGCGAAGACAAGGTGCCCCCGCCATTCTCGGCGGAGGATCGCCAATTGATCGAGCAGGCACGCAATTTTTTGCTCGAGGCCCAGAACGATCGCCCGGGTTGGTTCCAGATCCAGCAGTGCTTCGCGGAGATTGCCGGGATCAGCGGAGACAATGCGGCCTGCATCAGTCACCTCCGGAAGGCGATCGAACTGGGGGCCACGAACCCGTCAGTGCCAAGGATGCTCGCCGGGATGTTGCGACAGGCAGGCAGACTCGACGAGGCGGAGGAAGTCATTGGTTCGATGGGCGGCGCCGCCGGACTCGGAGCCGCTCGGATCAGGGCAGACATCGACGCCCAAGCGGGCCGCTTCGACGAGGCTGTGGCCCGCGCCGAAGAAATCACCCCGGTAGACGAATCGAACGTCGATCATCTCCTCTGGTACGCCCGACTCCTCCAGGCGTGTGAAAAGCAACCCCGCGCCATGGAAGTCTTCGAGCGGGCCGCAGAACTCGCCCCCAACAGGCTCGACTGCTGGATCGATCTCATCCGTCAGCAAC
>JBIIQL010000054.1:0-11419 GCA_044342095.1 Pirellulales bacterium | reverse complement strand
CATCGGGCTCTCCGCCGTGGGGAATGTCGCTCGGGCGAAGGATCCCTCGCTCGCGACCGATTCCGGGGCGAGCCTTTCGGCAACCGAAGCCGCGGTCGTGGCCCGCACCAACGACGCCCGGGCCAAGCGCGGGCTCGGCCCTCTCTCCGCCGATGCCTCGCTCATGAACGGTGCCCGCCGGCAGGCCTCCTGGATGGCGCGCCATCGCAGCCTTTCCCATGGCCAGGGAGTGACGGAGAACATCGCCATGGGGCAGTCGTCGGCCTCGGAGGCGGTGGCCGACTGGATGCGTTCCGACGGTCATCGGGCGAACATCCTCGGCTCTCACAGCCGGATCGGCGTGGCCATGGCACGCGCAGCCGACGGGACGGTCTACTGGTGCCAGCAGTTCCGTTGAGGGTGATTCCGCAGCACGCCGGGGAACTTTTCCGCATGACCGATTTTCTCCATTCCGCCGATTGGCAACTCGGCAAGCCGTTCGCGCGGATCGCCGACGAGGAGCAACGCGGCCGTGTGCAGCGCGAGCGGCTCGAGGCGGTCCGCCGGATCGGTGACATCGCCCGCGAGCGGAAGGCGGCGTTCGTCGTCGTGGCCGGAGATCTCTTCGATTCGGCGACGCCGAAGGATGCCACGATCTCGCACGCCCTCGCGGCCATCGGCAGCATCGGTGTGCCGGTCTATGCGATCCCCGGCAATCACGATCACGGCGGCCCCGACAGCCTCTGGGAGCGTCCCTTCTTCCGCCGCCAGCGGGAGGCGGTGGCGCCGAACTTCCACATCCTCCTCGAGCGGCAGCCGGTCGAACGCGACGATTGCATCCTCCTCCCCTGCCCGCTCCTCCGTCGGCACGAGCCCGACGATCCGACCACCTGGCTGCGGCGCTTTGAGGCGGGGAGCGGCGATGAGCGTCCGCGGATCGTGATCGCCCACGGCAGCACGCGTTCCTTCGGGGGGGCATCGCTCGGCAACAGCGTCGATGGCGAGGAGGCGGGGCAGGCCAACGCCATCGATCTCGGCAGGCTCCCCCTCGACAGACTCGACTACATCGCCCTCGGTGACTGGCACGGCTTTCTCAAGGTGGGGGAGAAGGCGTGGTATTCCGGGGCCCATGAGATCGACCGATTCCCGAAGGCCGACCAGCGCCCCGGCCATGTTGCTGCGGTGAGCGTGTCGCGGGGAGGGATGCCGGCCGTCGAGGCGTTGCCGACGGGAAGACTCCGCTGGCTGCGACACGAGGTCACCCTCGGCGACGAAGGCCCGGAGGTACTCAACAGGATCCTTCGCGAGGCGACCGGCAGCCGCTATGACGACTGTCTCGTGGAACTCGTCCTCTCGGGAGCCGTGTCGCTTGCCGATCGTGGCCGACTCGACACGCTCCTCGATGACTGGCGTGCGGGGCTCGTCCGCCTCGATCTCGACGACGCCGTGCGCCTCGTTCCCTCGGAGGGGGAAATGCGGGCCCTGACGGATCGCCCCGATCCGATCATTTCACGGGTCGCCGCCGATCTCGTGGCCCGAAGCGATGCCGGTGGCGAGGGAGCGCCGGTGGCGCTGGCGGCGCTGCGGATTCTCCATGGCCTCTGTCGCGACGTCGGCGACCGTGGCCTCGCCGAGCCTTCCATGGGAGCCGCGCCATGAAACTCCGCTCGGTGACGGTGCGCAATTATCGGGTCCACAAGGAGCTGGCGATCTCCTTCGGCGATGGCCTGACGGTGATCGCCGGCCCGAATGAGTCGGGAAAGAGCACGCTCGTCGAGGCGATCCACCACGCCCTCTTCCTCCGTGGCAAGGCCACCGGTGAAATCGCCCAATCGATCCGCTCGGCGCTTCATGCGGGACACCCGTCGGTGATCCTCGATTTCGAGGCGGATGGAAAGCGGTGGACGATCGAGAAGACGTTCACCGGCACGTCCTCCGGGACGACGACCCTCAAGGAGCAGGGAGGGCGGACGCGCCACAACGACGAGGCCGAAGAGGAGATCCACCGTCTTCTCCAGGAGGACGAGGTGGGAGGGGGCCGCGGCATCGCCGAACGGCTGCGCGGGCGCTGGGCCCATCTTTGGGTGTGGCAGGGGACCGCCGGAACCGCGCCCGTCGCGACGGGCGTGGGCGACCGATCGATGGGAAGGCTGCGCGGGCGACTCGGGCAGCTCGGCGGGGGAAGCGTTCTCGAATCGGCCGCCGACGGATCGGTGGCGAGGCTGGTGCAGGACCTCGTCGCGGTTTCTGCCACCGACAAGGGAAAGGTGAAGGCCGGCTCGGAGCTTGCCCGCGCCGTCGACGAGCTCGATGCGGCCCGGGCGGCCCGTACGGCGGCTGACGCGGCCCTTGCGGCCCTCGAGGAGGCCGTGCGGAATGTCGACGCTGCGGAGCGCGCGCTCGCCGAGGGGACGCGGAGTGTGGCGAAGATCCGCGGCGAAATCATGGCGGTGGAGAAGCGCCGCGAGGACCTCGGCCGCGTCGACGCCGCCCTGGCGGAGGCGCGCGTGGCCGCCGACGCGGCCCGCCGGAACCACGACGAACTCGCCCGTGCCGACAGCGAGATCCGCCACCTCGATGAGCGCATCCGGGCCGCGGAGGTGACGCTCAGTCCGGCGCGGGAAGCCCTCGAATGCGCGAAGGCCAACGAGGGAGCGCAGCGCGCCCGGCTCGAAGCGGCCGTGGCAACGCTCGGCGGCCTGACCGCCCGGCGCCGCGATGCCGACGCCTGGGCCAGGCTCCACGCCCTCGTCGAGCAGGCCGAGCGGCAGCGCGTCGAACGAGCCGGTCTGGCGTCGCGGTGCGACCTGATCCTGGCGCATCGGAAAAAAGCCGATGAGATTCGGGCGCAGATCCGCGTTCTGCCGGCGGTGAAGCCCGACGATGTCGAGAGGCTCCAGGCCCTCGAGCGCACCGTCGATGCGGCCGCTGCGGAACTGCGCGCCATCGCCACGCGCGTCGAGCTGATCGCCAGCGACGCTGCCGTCACGCTTGGGCAGGCGGCGCTCGCTCCGGGTGAAGCCCAGACGATCACGACCGGCACGGAGATCGCTGTCGGCGGGTCGACGAGGCTCCGCATCATCCCGGGCGGCGGAAGATCGCTCGCTGAATGCACGCAGCGGCACGACGCGGCGCGGGAGGCGTTCGTGGCCGGGCTCGCCGCCCTCGGTGTGGCGACGATCGAGGATGCGCGTCGGGCCGCGGCCAGGCTGACGGCCCTGGCCAACGACCTCCGCGCGGAGACGACGACGGTCCAGGGGCTCGGTGACGAAAAGGCGCTCGGTGAGCTTGCCGGGCTCGACAACGCGATGGCCACGCTCGAAGCGCAGATCACGCGGACGAGGCTCGAGGGTTTCATCCGGGCCGATGGACTCGAAGCGGCCTTGACGGCGCGGCGCGAGGCCGACGCCGAGGTCGCTCGGCTCGCCTCCTCGCTGTCGTCGGCGAGTACTGATTTCGAGGTCGCGCAGAAGCTCGCCGACGGGGCCGCGGCGGAGCATGCCCGGATCGCCGAATCGATTCGAACCGAGCAGGAGAAGCTCGCCGATCTGCGTTCGCGCCGGCAGGCGCTCCTGGAGAAGGTGGGGGAGAATCGCGAGGCGGAGCTGGTCGCCCGCGAGGCGGCCCGGCGGCAGGCCGAGGATCGGCTCGCGGCGACCGAGCGAACGCGGGCGGCGCTCGAGCCGGAGAGCCTCGATCGGGATCAGAAGCGGGTGCAGTTGTCGCTCGAGCAACGTCAGGAGGCGATGCAGCAGGCGGAGACGCGCCGCCAACTGGCGTTGGCCTCGTTCCATGCCTCCGGCACCTCCGATCCGGCCGAAGACCGTGCCCGGTCGGTGGCCCGCGAGACGGCCGCCGTTGCCAATCATGCTCGCCTCGATCGCGACGCCGCGGCGGCCCGGCTGCTTGCCGATCTCTTCCGGGAGAAGAAGCAGGCGGTCGAGGATCGGTTCATCGAGCCGCTCAAGGCGCGGGTGGGCGACTACCTCCAGCGGCTCTTCGGGCCGGGGTCGGAGGTGTCGCTCGACCTCGCCGGCGACGCGATCCGTTCGGTGGCGTTGTCGCGAGCCGCCGAAGGCGCCGTGCCCTTCGGCTTCGGCACGCTTTCCGGCGGAACGCGTGAGCAGGTCGGGGCGAGCCTGCGGCTGGCGCTGGCGGAGATTCTCGCCGCGGACCATGACGGCTGCCTGCCGGTGGTGTTTGACGATGCCTTCGTGAACGCCGATCCGGAACGCCTTCTCGGCCTCCAGCGCATCCTCGATCTCGGGGCCGAGCGGGGCCTGCAGGTCATCGTTCTCACCTGTGATCCCGCCGCGTACGATACGCTCGGTGTCGGGATTACGGAGATCCGGCGGCAGGGGAGCTAGGCATGACGATCGCTGCAGCGTCGACCGCTGGCCGAATGGGGCCACGCCGTGAGTTTCTCCGCTTCGGCCTCTCGGCCGCAGGCGGCCTGTCACTCCCGGGCCTGCTCCGGCTGCGGGCCGAAGGGACGCCGGTTGCTGCCGTGGCGTCGAAGGCGGTGATCATGGTCTGGAAGCCCGGTGGGTGTTCGCACATCGACACCTACGATCCCAAACCGGACGCGACGAGCGACTACCGCGGGCCCTTCCAGACGATCGCCACGAAGGTGCCGGGGATCCGTTTCACGGAACTGCTCCCCCGGCAGGCTGCGATCGCCGACCGGTTCACCGTGCTCCGCTCGATGTCGCAGACCGCCGGCGGGCATCCGGCCGGATCGATGCAGATGCTTTCCGGTGACATGGACACCCAGGACAAGCCCAAGCCCCGCCTCCCGGACTGGATGTGTGTCTCCAACCGGCTCATCGCCGAACGGGGGCCACGCGTCAATCCGCTCCCCCGATACGTCGGGATCAATCCTCCGCTCGGCTACAACGGCCCCGCGTATCTCGGCGACGCTTGGCAGCCGTTCGTGGTGGCGGGGAATCCGAGCGATCCGTCGTTTCGCGTGCCGAACATCGGCTTGGAAAGCACGAACGAAGTGGAGCGGCTGAGACGCCGCGTCGGGCTTCGCGGCCGGTTCGATCGGCTCGAGCGGATGGTCGGCCGCCGTCTCGAGATGGAAGCGATCGATTCCTTCGAAGCCCAGGCGATCGAGCTTCTCACCAGCCCCGAGGCCAGGCATGCCTTCGATCTTTCCCGGGAAGACGAGGCGACGCGCGACCGCTACGGCCGCAATGCCTGGGGGCAGCAGCTCCTCATGGCCCGGCGGCTGGTGGAGGCGGGGGTCGACATCGTCACGACCGAATTGAGCGGGCCGCTTTGCGGCCGCACCGGCGTGTGGGACGATCACGCCGTCGATCACCACGTCTTCGAGGCGCTCCGCTTCCGGGCCGACGCCTACGACCATGCCGTGGCTGCGCTCATCGAGGACATCCATGATCGTGGCCTCTCCGACCGCGTCCTCGTGGTGGTGAGCGGAGAGTTCGGGAGAACTCCGAAGATCAGCTACGGCCCGAGCACCGGCGCGGGGAACGCCAGCGGCCCGGCCGGGACGATCCAGCCCGGCCGCGACCATTGGCCGCAGGCCTTCTCGAATCTGTGGGCCGGAGGTGGTATCGAACCGGGGCGGGTGATCGGCGCGACCGACAAGCGGGGCGAGCAGGTGGTGGAGCGGCGCTGCACGGCTCAGGATTTCCTGGCGACGATCTATCACCATCTCGGCATCGATGCCGCCAAGGTGACGATCCCCGATTTTGCTGGCCGGCCGACGGCGCTGGTCGACCACGGCCGTCCGATCGCCGAACTGACCGGCTGATGCCGGTTGTCGCCGGAAAAGACACCCTCCGCCGATCCGGCTGGGTACCGTAGCCCCGGGACTGCCAGCTGTGCCGCCGTCAGGCCGGCGGCGTCGACACCACTTGGGGCTCGAGCTGGAAGATCTGCACGATCGTGCCGCTGGTGAAGGCGTGGACGATTGCCCCGGTCGCCGGCTCGACGACGACGGCCGATTCCTTCACCTTTCTCCCGGTGAGCCGCTGGATCTCCGAGCGGAGCTGATCGCAGGAAACGGCAAACAGGGCCCGGTGGTAGCCCTCCACTTGGGCGGCGCCTGCGGTACTGCGGGCGAGGATCTTCTCCGCCGGGGTGAGCGCTTCATGGAGCGTGACGACGACGGTCTCGTCACTGGCGACAACCGTCACCGCCTTCGGGGAGTGTCCAGTCCGCTCCGTTTGGAGGGAGAGGGCGATCTGGGCGAGTTCTTTGGGGATCGACGGGGCGGAGGTGGTCACGACGTGGAGTCCTGTTGGCACAGTCCAGCGGGCAGCCGATGCGTCGGTCGCCTTGCAGGGGGATCATACGGTATGGCGGGGCGCGAAAAGCATCGATGCCATGACTTGGTGGCGGTCGAGTGGGCACGGACCGCGACACCGATGGGCCGTCGCGGGGCACCGGCCGCCAAACGGGTTATTTCCTTTCAGGATCCCGTGCCTAGAATGACCTCACTGTCGCAGTGTTCGGGCGATGACCATCGCCGGCACTTCTGTTCCAGCAGCGAATCTCGGCAAGCGAGTCGCTCGGCCTGCCCTTTCGTGGGTGGCGCCGTGGGGCTTCGTTGTCCGATGCGGAAGCGGTTTTCCACCCTCTCTGCTCGAGCCTGTTTCGGGTCGAGCGGGCTCTTGCTGCCTCCGTCAATCGACAGTCTCTCCTTGGATCCGTTGTCCCTCGTCGGGCGCCGGACCTTCTCCGATCCTCTGCCAAAGCGGGGTTCGTGACGTCTTTTTTCGGATCCGCACTCGCCGTGGCCGGTGCGGATGGTCGGCGGACACCTGGGGTGAACCATGCTCAACTACGATCGATTGCCGGCCAGCATCACGGTCCTGTCTCCTCCCGTCGGACGCGAGCCATCGCCGTCGCTGCCCGATGGCATCGCCGGGAGAAACGCTGCCTTCGAGCACAACGGCAGGCCCCACGACGACCCAGCCCACAAGACACGCTCCCAGGGGGAGATCGAAGCGGCGATCTGCGAGGGAATGGCCCGGTTCATGCAGGCCTTCATGGGGCGTGGCCCGAAGGCGATCCATTCCCATCTGATCGCCGATCTCGTCGTGATCCGTGTCCAGGGAGTGCTCACGGCCGCCGAGCAGCATCTCTTCACCACCCTCGATCCCCAAAAGGGGCGCGATCTCTTCAAGGGCCTGCGGACGCAACTCGTGGAATCGTCGCGGTCCCGTCTCAGTGCCGTGATCGAGGCCGCCTGCGAGATTCCCTCCATCAGCATGCATCACGACATCAGCACGATAACGGGGGAGGAAGTTTTCCTGTTCCGGCTGACGGAGTCGCCGGTCCTGAGGCCTCCGAAGAAGAAGTGAGGCCGGGGGCGACTCGGCACTTTCCACCGTCCTCCACCGTCGCACCCCCCCGGTGCGTGGGATGGCCTCCCCTGTCCACGCTCCGCGGACGGTCTACAACTCTCTTACGATCGACGATTCACCCCTCTTTTCGGAGCCTGTCATGCGTCGTTTTGTGCCCGTTTTCCTCCTTGCGGCGGTCACCGTGGCCACCGGGCTTTCTTCGGCCTCCGCCGGTGATTGCAACCGCGGCCGGGGCCGGGTCGTCCACGGGCGTCGCAGCCACGCCGCCGCCCCCCAGTCGTCGTCGCATTCTTCTTGGAGCGGCCGACAGGTGACCAGTGGTGGGCACGTCCAGTCGGGCGGAATCGTTCATTCGTCCCCCGCTCCCACCATCACCGAGCATGTCGTCGGGAGCGATTCGGTGGTTGTGCAGAGTGTCCCTGTCGAGTCGGTACGGATTTCATCCCCGGCGGTCGCTTCGGCACCGCTCGCCAAGGCAGCCCCCCTCCCCGACATCGTCGACACGGCGGTCGCAACCGGTTCGTTCAAGACACTCGCGGCGGCGCTCGGGGCGGCCGATCTCGTCGGCACGCTCAAGGGGGAGGGCCCATTCACGGTCTTCGCCCCCACCGACGAGGCCTTCGCCAAGCTTCCCGCCGGCACCGTCGAGGAACTCCTCAAGCCTGAGAACAAGGATAAACTCCGCGACATCCTGCTCCTTCACGTCGTTCCCGGCAAGGTGGCGGCGGCCGATGTCGTCAAGCTCAAGGAAGCCACCACCGCAGGCGGCGGCAAACTGTCGATCTCGACCGACGACGGCGTGAAGGTGGGCACCGCTTCGGGATCGGCTTCCGTCGTGAAGACTGACATCGCGGCGAAGAACGGCCTCATCCACGTCATTGATTCGGTTCTCCTTCCCTGACCGCGTCAGCAATGACTGCTTTTCACCGACGCTCCCCGGCGCTGTCATGGCTCCGGGGAGCGTCGTTTTTCGTGGGGCCTCCGGGAGCCATGGACTCTCCCCGAGCCGGGATCCCCAGGGAGAGGCGACGGCGCGTATAACCAAGGCCGGTGTTGCACGTACCGGAGATCGGGAGAAGCAGGATGGCGACGACAACCGCCGCCGGGCAGGTGGGGATAATGCCGATCCGCGTGGCCCTCGTTTACGACTTCGACGGCACGCTCGCGCCGCGGAATCTCCCCGAGCACAGCTTTCTGCCGAGCGTCGGCGTCACCGACGTCGAAGGCTTCTGGGAGGCGTGCCGCCGCGAGGCCGAGCACCACGACAGCGATCAGGTGCTCACCTACATGCGGATGTTGCTCACCGCCGCCGAGCGGGCGGGGACGACCGTCACCCGCGATCTCCTCCAGAGACACGGTGCCAAGACGCCGTTGTTTGCCGGTGTCGAGGCGTGGTTTGACGACATCGGCGCCTACGGCCGAAGCGTTGGGGTCGAAATCGAGCACTTTGTCGTCTCGTCCGGACTCCTCGAGATGATCGAGGGGCTCTCGATCCATCCCCGATTCAGGAAGGTGTTCGCGTCTTCGTATGCCTACGACGCGACGGGCCGCGCGGTCTGGCCGGCGTCGGCGATCAACTACACGACGAAGACGCAGTATCTCTTCCGGATCAACAAAGGAATCGACAACGTCTGGGACAACTCCACGATCAACCTCTGGATGCCGAAGCAGGAGCGGCGCGTGCCCTTCGAGCGGATGGTATTCCTCGGAGACGGCGACACCGACATCCCGTCGATGAAGCTCGTCCGCGAGAAGGGAGGCCAGGCCGTGGCGGTGTTCGATCCGGAGAAGTTCGAGCAGCGCCTCTCGCAGGGGCACCTCGAGCGGCTCATCGCCGAAGACCGTATCGACCACATGGCCTCCGCCGATTACCGTCCAGGCTCGCTCCTCACGATTATCGTCAAGGGAATCCTCGGCCGGATGGCGCGGCACGCGGCGGGGTGAGGAGTCGCCGCGGCCCTGGCTGAGGTTGAAAAGTGACGACGCCATCGATCACCTGTGGAGGAACTGTGTCTCCCTCGCGAGCTTCGTCGATGCATGGTGGAAGGAATGGGCGATCGCCCTTGTGGGCGGGGCCGGTGGCGACCGTGGGCTGGGGGCTCGTGGTTGTCGCCTTGGTGGTCTGCTCGGCCCGCATCGGCGGTGCGCAGTTCACCGATCCTCGCGACCGTCTGTACGACGCCGCTGTCGACGGCACCCATCAGGACGGCACGCTCGGTACGAGCAGCGGCTTCTGGCAGCAATTGCGGGAAGCAAGTGCCTCACGCACCCTCACGCAAATCACGGGTCCTGGGGATGGCAATATCTGGACGACGATTGAAGGCGTGCCGTACGTCCAGATGTCGACACTCGTCGACGCCACGAGTGCTGCGTTCTTCGTCGGGAAAAATCCCGGTGACGTGATCACGGCTCCGATTCCGTCCGGCCCACCGGGCGACGTTTTCGACATCGATGGCATCTGGCTCACGGCCGGCAACGATCTCAACGAATATCTCTTGGCGCGGAGGAACGAGTGGGGCCCGGGGACCGGAACCACGGCTGCTGAACGGGCGACCGCGGCCGTCGGTGGCCCGCTCTCCGCCGGTTGGAACTATGAGGTCAGGCTGTGGGTCGAGCCGGCGTTGCTTTTCCGTCCCGCGGTGCAATGGTCGATCGCCGACGGGACGATTCTCCAGACGGCGGATCATCTCAACTGGAATGACCTCCTTGCCCAGGGCTTTGATGTCGATCAGATCGCCGGCCAGAGGGCAGGCCCCGGATTTGTCCTCACCGATCCCGGCAATGCCACCCTGCAGACGGCGTTCACGTTCTCTGGCGTGACGGGGGGAAGCGACTATGCCTCCGGCAGCTCGGACGCCGGCAACGACGTGAACGCGTGGTTCAACGGGTGGTGGAACGACAGCCGCGGGGTCGGCGACGGGGGGAGTTTTCCGTTTCCATGGACCGCTCTCGGATTCACCTATGACTGGTACTACCAAGACAAGGCTTCAGGCGATCTCGCTGGAGTGATCGGCCGATCGGGGCTGTCCGAGTTTGTCTTTCCACAGAACTTTTCCGGTGGCACCCTTTTTCCCTACCGACTGGCTGTCGGCCCGCAGCTCATCGACGTCGTCCTGACCGTTCCGGAGATCGATCCTCAAGCCTTTGGCACCACGCTTGCCGTGTTGATCGGTACCTTCGGGTTGCTTGAACGTCGGTTGCGGCGATTCAGGGGGCTGGCCTCGAGCGGGTGAGAACGGGGTGTTCCCGATCCGGACTGGAATCAGTCTGAACCACCGTCGAGGAAGGACAGGGGATGGGCGCGGAGGGCTGCGGCGACGTCGCCATCGAACCGCGTCACGTCGCCGAGATCGAGAAGGCCTCCCCGGTGCGTGGCGAGGATCTCTGCGGCGGCAACGTCGATCGATCGCACATTCTCGAGAACGAGGCCCGCGAGCCCGCGTTGCCTGGCGAGGATCGCCGCCCGCCCAGGGGTGATCGTCGAGAGGCCACTGATCCCCAGCGGGCCGCGGTGTTCGATGAGCGCCGCGAGGACGCCGTCTTCGACATCGTCGCGCACCGGCACCCGGAGCGATCCGCGGTGGCGACCGAGCCACCGGGCGATCGACTCATCAATCTCCTGGAGGGAGTGGAGGAGAAGGCCACCGACATGGTCCGAAAGGCCCCTTGCCTGGCCGACCGTGAGTCGCCGTAGGCTCTTCAAGCAAAGGCTACCGCTCCGGCTCCCGAGGGCCGCCGCGGCGCCGCGGCTGAGCTCTTTGATGCCGTGGAGATGGAGTTCTCCGCCGTGGCGTGCCAGCGCTGCGGCGATGTCGGCCGTGAAGGACTCGACGTGGCCGAGACCGAGGTTGAGGATGCCGCGGTGTCTGGCAAGCGCCACGGCGACGGCCGGTTCGAGTACCCGCAGACCGTTGAGATGGAGATCGTAGGCGTGTCTCGAGAGGCCGATCGCTTGGGGAAGACCGAGCGACCGGAGCCCGTCGAAGGAGAGCTCGCCGCCGTGGCCGGCGAGGGCGAAGGCTGCTGCCGGTGACAGGGAACGGAGGTTATTGAAAGACAGGCCCCCGCCGCGGTGTTCCCCGAGGACTGCCGCTGCCGAGTCG
>JBIIQL010000500.1:0-3291 GCA_044342095.1 Pirellulales bacterium | reverse complement strand
CGAGACCCTCGCGGTCGCCATGAACCGGCTCGGCGGCTGGAGCAACACCGGCGAAGGGGGCGAGGATCCGGTCCGTTACCAACTCGAACCTTCGGGCGACAGCAAGAACTCGAAGATCAAGCAGGTGGCCAGCGGCCGCTTCGGTGTCACGAGCCTCTATCTCGTCAACGCCAAGGAGCTTCAGATCAAGATGGCCCAGGGGGCCAAGCCGGGCGAGGGGGGGCAGCTTCCCGGGCACAAGGTCGATCGTGAGATCGCCCGCATTCGTCACTCGACGCCGGGCGTGGGGCTGATCTCGCCGCCGCCCCATCACGACATCTACTCCATCGAGGATCTCGCCCAACTCATCCACGATCTCAAGAACGCCAACCATCACGCCCGGATCAGCGTCAAGCTCGTGGCGGAGGTCGGCGTGGGGACGGTGGCGGCGGGGGTCTCGAAGGGGAAGGCCGACGTCGTCCTCATCTCCGGCCATGACGGCGGCACCGGGGCCAGCCCGCAAACGTCGATCATGCATTGCGGCCTGCCGTGGGAGCTCGGCCTCGCCGAGGCCCATCAGGTGCTCGTCATGAACGATCTCCGCGGCCGGATCACCGTCCAGACCGACGGCATGATCCGCACTGCCAAGGACGTCGCCATCGCCACGATGCTCGGCGCCGAGGAGTTTGGCATCGCCACCGGGGCGCTGGTCGTGATCGGCTGCATCATGATGCGGAAGTGCCACCTCAACACCTGTCCGGTGGGGATCGCCACGCAGGATCCCGAATTGCGGGCCCGGTTCAACGGCCAGCCGGAGCATGTCGTCAACTTCTTCTTCCTCCTCGCCGAGGAGCTGCGGGAGCTGATGGCGAAGCTCGGCTTCCGCACCGTCGAGGAGATGGTGGGGCGTGTCGACCGGCTCGACACGCGGGCGGCGATCGCCCACTGGAAGGCGAAGGGGCTCGACTTCTCGACGATCCTCCACAAGCCGGAGGTGCCGGCCCACGTGAAGACCCACCGGGTCGAATCGCAAGATCACGGGATCGCCGAGTCGCTCGACATGACGACGCTCGTGCCGGCCTGCCGGGCGGCGATCGAGGAGCGCAAGCCCGTCGTCCTCGACCTGCCGATCCGCAACATCAACCGGACCGTCGGCACGATCCTCTCCAGCGAGATCACCCGCCGCCACGGCGCCGCCGGGCTCCCCGACGGCACGATTCGCATCAACTTCACCGGCACCGCCGGTCAGAGCGTGATGGCCTTCGGCGTGCCGGGGGTGACGGTGACCGTCGAGGGGGATGTCAACGACTACTGCGGCAAGGGGCTCTCCGGCGGGCGGGTCGTCGTCCGGCCGTCGCGGCAGGCATCGTTTGCCGCCGAGGAGAACGTCATCGCCGGCAACGTCGTCCTCTACGGGGCGACCAGCGGCGAGGTCTTCATCCGCGGCATCGCCGGCGAACGGTTCTGCGTCCGCAACAGCGGCGCCGAGGCGGTCGTCGAGGGGGTCGGCGACCATGGCTGCGAATACATGACCGGCGGCCGGGCGGTGATCCTCGGCGAGACGGGGCGCAATTTCGCCGCCGGCATGAGCGGCGGGATCGCTTACGTGTGGGATCCGAACGGCACGTTCCGCCCCCGGGTCAACCAGGAGATGGTGGAACTCGAGGCCCTCGATGGAGGCGACCTGGAATACCTCCGGTCGCGGATCGAGAAGCATGTCGAACTCACCGGCAGCACCCGCGGCCGGGCGATCCTCGACGGCTGGGCCCAGGAGCAGTCGCGGTTTGTGAAGGTGATGCCGACCGACTACAAGCGGGCGATGCTCGAGCTCCGGAAATTGCAAGAAAAAGAACAGGACGAGGCCCGCAGGGCGGAGGTGAAGATCCATGGGTGAAGCACGCGGATTCATGAAGTACCAGCGGCAGATCTCCGGCAAGGAGCCGGTGGCTGACCGCCTCAAGCATTTCAACGAGTTTCTCACGATCCTCCCCCAGGAGGAGATGACGAAGCAGGGGGCCCGCTGCATGGACTGCGGCGTGCCTTTCTGCCACACCGGCTGTCCGCTCGGGAACATCATCCCCGACTTCAACGACCTCGTGTACCGCGGCCAGTGGCACGAGGCCGCCCAGCGCCTCCATGCCACGAACAACTTCCCCGAGTTCACGGGGCGCGTTTGCCCGGCGCCGTGCGAGACGGCCTGCGTGCTCGGCATCAACGCCGATCCGGTCGCCATCAAGCAGATCGAGATGACGATCGCCGACCGGGCCTTCGAGGAGGGCTGGGTCGTGGCCCAGCCGCCGACGGAGCGGACCGGGAAGCGCGTGGCCGTGGTGGGGAGCGGTCCGGCGGGGCTCGCTGCCGCGCAGCAGCTCAACCGGGCCGGGCATCTCGTCACGGTCTTCGAGCGCGCCGATCGGCCCGGCGGCCTGCTGATGTACGGCATCCCCGATTTCAAGCTCGAGAAGGCCCGCGTCTGGCGGCGCGTCCGCCAGATGGAGGAGGAGGGGATCGAGTTCCGCTGCGGGGTGGATGTCGGCAAGGACGTCTCCGCCGAGCAACTCACGAAGGACTACGACGCGGTGTTGCTCACGGGGGGCTCGACGCTCGGCCGCGATCTCCCGATCCCCGGCCGCGAGCTCGACGGGGTCCACTACGCGATGGAGTTTCTCCCGCAGCAGAACAAGCGCAACGCCGGCGACGAAGTCCCGGGGCAGCTCTCGGCAGCGGGCAAGGACGTGGTCGTGATCGGCGGTGGTGACACCGGCAGCGACTGCGACGGCACGAGCAACCGCCAGGGGGCGAAGTCGCTGGTGCAGTTCGAGCTCCTCCCCAAGCCGCCGGATGTCGGCAACTACCCGCGCCGTGCCGAACGGCCGGCGAGCACTCCGTGGCCGCAGTGGCCGGTGATTCTCCGCACGAGCACCTCCCACGAGGAAGGCTGCCGGCGCGAATGGTGCATCCTCACCAAGGAGTTCATCGGCGACGAGAAGGGGAAGCTCAAGGCCCTCAAGACCGTCCGCATCGAGTGGTATACCGATCCGGGGAGCGGGCAGTTCAAGTTCAAGGAAGTGCCCGGCAGCGAAGAGGAATGGCCCTGCCAGCTCGCGCTGTTGGCGATGGGATTCGTCGGCCCGGAGAAGCAGGGGCCGATCGCCGAGCTCGGCCTCGAGCTCGATCCCCGTGGCAACCTCAAGGCGGGCGCCGACTACAAGACGAGCCGCGAGGGCGTCTTCGCGGCCGGCGACATGCGTCGCGGCCAGTCGCTCGTCGTCTGGGCGATCCACGAGGGACGCGAAGCGGCCCGATCGATCG
>JBIIQL010000499.1:0-3294 GCA_044342095.1 Pirellulales bacterium | reverse complement strand
CCGCCCCGCCTTCTGGCCCTACACCCCCGACATCCTCCACGCCACGCTTCAGGAGGGAGGCCGGCCGATGTTTGAAGTTCGGCTGGCCCTCGCCGCGCTTTCGGTGGGCACCTGGGGAATCTATGGCCCGGCGATGGAGCTCCTCGAAGCCGAGCCGCTCAAAGCGGGGAGCGAGGAATATCTCGACTCGGAGAAATACCAGCTCCGCCACCGCGATCTCGACGCCCCCGGGAGCCTCGCCCCCTTCATTGCCCGCCTCAACCAGATCCGCCGTGACGAGCCGGCGCTCGTGCTCAATCGGCCGCCGCTCGTGCAACGGATCGACGACGACCATCTCCTCGCCTGGGTCCGTCACGATGCCTCCACGGCCAATACGATCCTCGTGATCGTGAACCTCGAGCCGAATCGCTCCCGCGCCGGCCTTCTCCACCTCGACGGTGCCCCCCTCGGGCTCGATCCGGGGGAGGCGATCGTGGCCCACGATCTCCTCGAGCCGCTCGTCCAGCGCTGGCCCGCGGGCCATGCTCCGCGGATCATCTGCACTCCCGACAAGCCGCTCCACGTTCTCCGCCTCACCACGGAGCCCGAGACCGATGTCCTCTGAAGGCCGCGACGATCGTGCCGGGGCGCTTACCGAGCTCTCGGCCCGGATCGCCCCCTGGCTCCCCAAAGCCCGCTGGTTTCCTGGCAAGGACCGCGCTGAAGCGAGCGTGCGCGCGATCGATCTCTTGGAGATGCCGGGAACGGGGGCGCTTGCCGTCGCGATCATCAATTGCGCGGGCACGGTGCTCGTCGTCCCGGTCGATCCCCTCACCGGCCGCGACGCTGCCTCTGAGCCGGCACTGGCCGCGGCGATCGCCACGCTCGCCCTCGGCGGGGGCGCCGTGACGGGCCTCCATGGCAGCCTTGTCGGCCGGCCCGTCGAGGCTCGGCCCCCAGACGGCCTGACTCCGCTTCCTCGCGTGGCGTTTCGCGCCGCCGATCTCCGCGTCCGGCCCCTCGGGGGAGACGCTTCCAACACGTCGCTGGTCATCGAGGGGGCAGGCGCAGCCGACGGCGCGCTGGTGCTCAAGCTCCTCCGGCAGGCGCGACCGGGGATCCATCCCGAGGTCGAGTTCGGCCGATTCTTCGCCACCGCAACCGACTGGCGGGGAACGCCCGAGCTCTGCGGCTGGGTCGAATACATCCCGGTGGATCCGCAGGGGGATCGCGCGGCCGTGGCCACGCTCCACGCCTTCGCGCCCGGCTGCAGGAGCGCCTGGGAGGTCCTTGTCGAGTGGTTGGCCGACGGCGGGATCAACGGCGTTAACAGGGAACGCATGCTCGACGTGGCCCGGCGACTCGGCACGGTCACAGCGCAGATGCACCGGGCCCTCGCCTCGCGCGATGATCTCCACGACTTCGCTCCCGAGCCGGCCACGGCCGCGGGGCGGCGGGCGCTTGGCCACCGCCTCGCCACCCACGCCCGCACCGTCTTCGGCGCCTCGGCTTTGGCCGCGTCGCCCTCGTCACCGGCGCTCGCTCCCCGGCTCTCGCGCCTCTCGGCGAAGGCTCCGGGGATCTGCGCCGAGCTTGAAACGCTCGCCGACGCCGGCACCTCGGCCGCCGACATCCGCGTCCATGGCGATTACCATCTCGGCCAAGTGCTCGTCGATGCGAGCGCTGAGCGAGTGATGCCGATCGACTTCGAAGGGGAGCCGACGCGGCCGCTCGATGAACGTCGCAGGAAGACGAGCGCCGCCAAGGATGTAGCCGGGATGCTGCGCTCCTTCGACTACTGCGCCGCGCATGTCGCCCGCCTCCACGGCCTCGAGCGCGGCGACCCGGCCCCGCTCGTGGAGGCGTTCCTCGTGGCCTACCGCCGCGGTGCCGCGGGGGCCCGCTGGTGGCCGGCCGATGCCGACGAGGAGCGGCGCCTGCTCGCCGCCTTCACGCTCGACAAGGCGGTCTACGAGTTGGCCTACGAACTGGCCAACCGCCCCGACTGGGTCGAAGTGCCGCTGGGGGCGCTCGAACGCTTGACGGGCGGGTGAGCGACTTGGCCGCTAGCCCTTCCGCGGTGACTTCGACCCATCGGGTTCGACGGCGACTTCGAAGATCCGCAGGTGATCGAGCCAGGTCATCATCTCCTCGTGCTTGAAGAGCTTGGGGACCGTCGTCCCCGCCACGAGGTGGCCGAAGTAGAGGTCGGCCTCTCCTTGGAGGCGCTCTCCCACCCGGGTGGTGACCTTGACGAGCGATCCGCCCGGCATCGTCTCGACGATCACCGCCTCGAAGCGGAGAACGTCGCCTGGCACGGCCTCGAAGTGGAAGTCGGCGGCGGCCACCTTGGCGAGCACGACCTGGAGCTTGAAGTCGAGATGATCGGCGACGAGGAGGCCGCCGGCCTGCGCCATCCCCTCGAGGATCAGCGTCGCCGGCACGATCGGCGTGCCGGGGAAATGGTCGTGGAGATGCTCCTCGGCGAGCGTGACCGCCTTGATGGCGGTGGCGCGCCTGTGTCGGACAAACTCGGTGAAGCGGTCGATCCAAAACCAGCGCATCGGCAGGCAACCAGGGGATTGGCGGAGGAGGGGGGCGAAGCAGCGGAGGGAGACCGGCGGGATGGGAAGCCTACCGGGTGGCGGCGGACGGGGCGAGGGATGTGGGGGGGTGGCGATGGACGCTCGTCGACAGCCAGAGCGGCCGGGGGGCACGATCGAAGCGGCATTCAATGAGCGACGCGGTCCAGCACGCCGGATCGGCCGGGAACGGGATCACCCATCCACCGTCGGCGTCGCTTTCGATTCTGTGGGGCGTGGGCCTCCAGCGGGCCAGGCGGAAGTCGGGCCCGTCAGCGGTCGCCTGCCAGAGGCTGACCTCCGCCGGCGGCTCGTCGCAGATCAGCCGCGCCGTGATCCCGGCGGGCGCGGTGTCGAACGACCACCGCAGCGTGGGGAGGGGGCAGCGTCCGGCGGTGTGAAGGAGGAGCGCCGCCAGGAGGCCGGCGAGACGATCGCGGGGAAGGCTGTGGCCGGCGTTGGGGAAATAGGCGATCGCGGTCGTACCGAGGAGGCCGTCGCGGTAGAGATCGAGCGCTCCGAGCGGCCAGTAGGGATCGTTCGTCCCCAAAGCCACGATCTTCGGTAGACCGAGGACGGCTCGGTGCGACCAGGGATCGACGACGTCGACGAGTTCGCGGCCACGCTTCGTGAGGAGGATCTGCTCGATGCCACGCGAGGTGTAGTCGTCGAGCATCTCCGACATCCGGCCACCGAAGGTCGCCAGTTGCAGCGGCACGTGGCGCTCGAGACG
>JBIIQL010000498.1:0-3301 GCA_044342095.1 Pirellulales bacterium | reverse complement strand
CCGCCGACGACGCCCCCGATGTCGGCGATGACGACCACCTCGACGACGATTGATTCGCTTTCGCGTTATCAAAGCCCCGCGCCGGCCGGCTATCATGCGGGGCCGTCTCGGCAGGCGACGCCCCCCCGCGATCCCCGTCCCTTTCCGCCGGAGCCCGTTCCCCCCATGGACGCCGTTCGCTTCCGGCATGCCCACTTCACCGCCCGTTTCCCGGTCGGCCATCGCTACGCGCCGTCGCACTTCTGGATGACTGCGGTCGATGGCGGCGAGGTGTGGCGGGTGGGGATGACGAAGTTTGCCACGCGGATGCTCGGCGAACTGGTGGAGATGCTCCTCGACGTCGCCCCTGGCGACCCGGTCGTCGGCGGCCAGCGGCTCGGCACGGTCGAGGGCTTCAAGGCGGTGAGCGACCTCTACTCCGTCATGGACGGGGAGTTCGTCGAGACCAACCCGCTCCTTTCGACCGAGTCGTGCCTGACCCACTCCGATCCCCACGGCAACGGCTGGCTCTACGCCGTCCGCGGCCGGCCGGCCGAGGGGGATCTCGACGTTCACGGCTACGTCGCCCTCCTCTCCGGGACGATCGATCGGCTCCATGAGTCCCGCTATAGTGGCTCTTCTCCCCCGGCCGACGATTCTTCCCCCGACAGCCCCTGACCGGATTCGCCCCCTGCCGCCCCGCCCCGAGCTCCCCATGACTCCCACTCGAGCCCGTTACGTGATGATCGGCGGCTTCCTCGGGGCCGGGAAGACGACGTCGATCCTCCGCGCCGCCGAATGGTTCACCTCCCGCGGACTCCGCGTCGGCTTGGTCACCAACGATCAGGCCGGCGGGCTCGTCGACACGGCGCTTGTCCGCGCCCACGCCCTGGCCGTCGAGGAGATCGCCGGCGGCTGCTTCTGCTGTCGGTTCAATTCGCTCGTCGAAGCCGCCGATCGGCTCTCGCGCGACACCGCCCCCGACATCCTCCTCGCTGAGCCGGTGGGGAGTTGCACCGATCTGGTCGCCACGGTCAGCCTGCCACTGGCACGGATCTACGGCGACCGCTTCACGGTCGCGCCGGTGAGCGTCGTCGTCGATCCCCTCCGCGCCCTGCGGATCCTCGGCGTTCCCGGAGCCGGCGGCGGCAGCTTCTCGCCGAACGTCAGTTACATCTACCGCAAGCAACTCGAGGAAGCGGAGATCGTCGTCGTCAACAAGTGCGACCTTGTCAGCGCCGAGCAACGCGAGGCCCTCCGTGCCGCGATCGCCGTCGCCTGCCCTGGGGCCCGGGTGTTCGAGATCTCGGCCCGCGAGGGGACCGGCCTCGACGACTGGTTCGAGACACTCCTCGCCGATCGCTCCGCCCCCCGGCCGATCGGGGAGATCGACTACGACCGCTACGCCGACGGAGAGGCCCTCCTCGGTTGGCTCAATGCCGAAATCCGCGTCGGTGAGCCGGGGGGCCCCGAGTGGGATGGCAACGCGCTGCTCGCCCGGCTTCTCGAGGCGATCCGGGCCGCGGTGGCGGGGCTCGGCCACGAGATCGCCCATCTCAAGGCGACGCTCGCGGTCGAAGGGGACGACTACGAACTGGCCGCGGCGAACCTCGTCCGCTCCGCTGCCGTCGCCGAACTCTCGCACCGCCTCACCGACCCACTCGACGTCGGCAGGCTGCTGATCAACCTCCGCGCCGAGGCCGATCCGGCGATCCTCGAAGTGGCCGTCCGCGAGGCGCTGGAAACAGTCCGGGGAGACCTCGTCGCCGGCGTGATCCACAGCGAGCACTTCCGCCCCGGACGCCCCGTTCCGACGCACCGCATCCCCGTCTGAGCCTCATCCTTTCTTTCTCCCCCCACACCCCGACAGACGGCCCGCCATGCTTCCGCAACTTGCGACTCGCATCGTCTCCACCGTGTCGCCGCGGTGCCTGTGGAAGGCCGGCTGGAACTTCGGCCTCAAGGGCATGCTCTCGGTGGAGCGATTCAAGGCCCGCAAGCGCCGTGGGATCGTCTTCCCGCCGTTCCTCCACTTGTCGATCATCAATTCCTGCAACCTCCGCTGTCAGGGTTGCTGGGTCGATGTCCAGGCGCCGCGGACGATGATGACGACGGAGGAACTCGACCGGATCATTTCCGATGCGAAGGCCCACGGGAACTCGTTCTTCGGCCTCTTGGGCGGCGAGCCGTTCCTCCATCCGGGGCTCTTCGAGATCCTCGAAAGGCATGGCGACTGCTACTTCCAGATCTTCACCAACGGCCAGTTGATCACCCCCGACGTCGCCCGCCGGCTCGCCCGGATCGGCAATGCCACGCCCCTGGTGAGCATCGAGGGGGACGCCGCCACCAGCGACATCCGTCGCGGCAATCGGCAAGTGCTCGACCGCACGCTCCGCGGGCTCGAGCTGTGCCTCGAAGCGCGGCTCCTGACCGGCGTGGCGACGAGCCTCTGCCAATCGAACATCGATCAGCTTCTCAACGATGCCTGGCTCGACCACCTCATCGGCCTCGGCGTCCACTACACCTGGTTCCACACCTACCGGCCGGTCGGCCCCGAGGCCTCACCGGAGCTGGCGCTTCGCCCCGACCAGCTCGTCCGCGTCCGCGAGTTCGTCACCTCGCGTCGGGCGACGAAGCCGATCGCGATCGTCGATGCCTACTACGACGGTGAGGGGGATGCCCTCTGCCCGATGGCCGCTGGGATCACGCACCACATCGGCCCGTCGGGCTTCATCGAGCCCTGCCCGATCATCCAGCTTGCCGTCGATGACGCCCGGAAAGGCTCCTTCTACGACACGGTGACGCAGTCGGCCTTCCTCCGCGACATGCGCGACGCGGCAGCGGCCCACAGCCGGGGCTGTGTGATGCTCGAGAACCCGAAGCTCGTCCTCGAGATCGCCGACCGGCACGGGGCCCGCGACACCACCCAGCGGGGCACGGCGCGCGAGGAGCTTCTCGCGGCCACTCCGCGGAGCAGCCAGGATCTCCCCGGCCGCGAAGTGCCGGAGAAGCATTGGATGTACCGCCTCGCGAAACGCCACTGGTTCAACGACTTCGGCACCTACGCCAAGCCGGGGAAGCTTCCGCCGGCGCGCTCTGGCGCGACGGCGACGGCTGAGGGAGAACGGCGATGAGCGGAGACGACGCCAAGGGAACGGAGCCACCGGTGCGGATGCTCTATTGCCGCTGCGCGTTTGCGCAGGTTGTGCCGGCTGACGTGAAGGGGGCGGTGCTCGAAGGGCTCGCCGGATCGGGTCGAGGCTTCGAGGCCGTCGCCGATCTGTGCGACATGGCAGCGCGGCGCGATCCCCATCTGGCCGAT
>JBIIQL010000053.1:0-11458 GCA_044342095.1 Pirellulales bacterium | reverse complement strand
GTCAGGAGAGACGCCAGTGGCCTGGGCCGAGAAGGAGAGGGGATTGCCGAAGGGGTCGGTGCCACCGACGCCGACATCCTCGATCGCCGGTCGAACGTTGATGTTGTAGAAGCCGGCGTCGTAGATCGCCGCTCCCTCGCGCATCCACATCCGCTCGATAAGCTCGTACTTGGCGACGCCGCTTCCGCGTGTGAGCTCCTCGAGGGAGCGGATCGAAGCCCCGGTGAACTCGGGGCCCGAGTGGCAGTTGATGCATTGCCCCTCGTGGATGAACAGCGAGAGCCCGAGCCGCTGGCGGGCGTCGAGGGCGGTGTCGTCCCCCTCCATGAAGCGGTCGAAGGGGGTCTGGTCGGAGACGAGCGTCCGCTCGTACATCATCACGGCCAGGCCCCAGAAAAGAGAGAAGTTCGCCTCGGTCTGCGTGTAGGCGACGCCGTCGACGAGGACTGGCGAACCGGGGGCAGCCCACCACTGCGGGGTGAAGGCCTGCTGGATGAGATCCTGATATTTGACCTTGAGCCCTTTCTTGAGCGCCGTCGGCGTCGAGAAGGCATACATACCGAGGACGCTATCGGCAGCCGAGACATCCTGAAGCGCCAGCGGCGTCGAACCGAGGAGCTTTCGGCCGATCGCCCGGAAGTCCCGGCTGTCAGCCGACATCTCGCTGATGCTCAGGGCGGGCCCGACGGCCTGCGAGGCAAGGCTCGCGTTGTCGATGGCGACACGGACCTCCGTGAGAACGCCATTGGCGAACTTCATCACGCGGGCATTCGGGTCCCGATTGCCGTACGGGTTGACGCCGTTGAAAATGAAATTGGCCCGTCCGTCCCAGAAGTTGCGGTGATTGAAGACGGCGTTGATCGTCGTCGGGGTGTTTCGTGGTTGACTCCGGCGGACATTGAGGTTCTTGCCGCGGACGGTCGTACGGAATCCGAGGGCGTCGGGTGTGGCGGCGTCGAGGATTTCGGGGGTGGTGACCCGTCTCGGGGTCGTCGGATTGGGGACGACCCGCTCTTGGGCGTCGGACGAAGGGATCTCACCCTTGGCGACCAATTCCCTGATCGTGGTCACGTCCATCGTTGGTGACCTCCGCTTCGGACGCGGGATGACCTGCGGTCCGAGTTTCGTCAATCTGGCGTCGAGGACGCCAGCCGAGGAAACCACGTCGTCGGTGTCGAACGTGACGTTGGCGCCGAGATAATGCTTCGTGGCTTCGAGCTTTTGGTGGAGAGGGAAGTCCTCCCGCTTGAGTTGATAATTAACGCCACCGCTGGCGGTGCCCGAGGCGAGTCGATCGAACTTCCCATTGCCGCCGAGGACCCCCGGCGAGATCTGATGCTTCGTGCGGCGATCGGCGCCGGCATGGAAGTGGCAACTCGCGCACGCCATCCCGTCGCTGCCGGCCTGTTGATCCCAGAACAGTGCTTTGCCGAGGGCGATCGCGGCGCGCTGGTCCTTGATGTAGACACCGATGTCGCTCGGGATCGGCACCGCGACGGTCTTGAGGGAATTGAGCTCGTAAAACTTCGCCTCGGCCCTCAGGCCCCGGGGATCGATGGCCGGATCGGCCCGCAGCGGAGCAGGGCCCTCGGCCTGACCGACCGCCCCGCCGGATCCGGTGACGACGCCAGCCATGAGGAGGAGCACCGCACCGACGATCCTGCGGATCGCGGCATGCTTGCGGGGGACGCGGCGGTTGGGGGGCAAAGGGCGTGGCACGGAGGACTCCCTCGACGCTCGGGCAACCATACGCGAGGTGTGATGCACCCACCGGAGAGCGCTCATGACGGCGTATCAGTCGCGCCAGCGGACGATAAACAAACCTCTCCTGTTGTTGTAGCGATGTCTGTCGAGAGCCCTGCGATCCTGAAGGCAATTCAAGTTCAAAGGACGATTCACGAGGGAGGATTACGTCGCCGTAAGCAATGTGGCTGATCCGTAAGCAAGTCGGGCGCGAACGTTAACGGACGGAAAGCTCCGCTTCGTGGATTGCAATCGTGCAAGGAACGGCCTTGTCGAGGAGATGGCCTCGCGGTTGCGCCAGGAGTTACCGATGGGCGTGGTGGCGGATTCGGCAATGACCGCGCCGAGCCAACCCTTATGACAAAGCAAGGCACCCTGCGGTTCGTTCGGTGCTCCTTCGTCGATAAGCTTTTTCGGCACTCCGCCTGAGTGCGCGGTTTTCGGCGATATCAAAGGACATCACATCCCTCGCGGTGCATCCACGAGGGGAGGAGCGTTGAACATGGGCCTCGTCAATCGCCACTTCGGGTTCCGCAAGGAACGACGCCTTCGCCCGCGCGTGGAGTCGCAATTGCGCCTCGAGTCCCTCGAGGGACGGATCGTGATGACGGCGGGGATCACCTTCGACGCCCGGCGTGGAATCATCTCGCTCCTGGGTTCGGATCAGAATGACTCCGCATCGATCTCGGTGCAGGGGACGAGGCTCGTCGCCGAACTGAAGACACCGTCAATCGGGTACTCTCGCCTCTTCGATGCGCGCACGGTGAAGACGATCAACTTCTCCGGCCTCGGAGGTGACGACACGTTCACGAACAATACGGCCCTGCCATGCGTTGCCGACGGCGGGAAGGGATCGGATGTTCTCACCGGTGGGAGTGGCAAAGATCGTCTCCTCGGAGGTGACGGAAATGACCAGCTCTTCGGTCGTGGCGGCGACGACACGCTCACCGGATCGACGGGAGATGACTGGATCGAAGGAGGAGACGGGAAGGACACGGCAGGCGGCGGCCCCGGGATCGACACGCTCCTCGGCGGCGCCGGCGACGACAGCTTGAGCGGCGGTGACGCGGGGGACCTTCTCGACGGTGGCGAGGGGAACGATGTCGTCGCTGGCGGCAAGGGGGATGATCAGCTCTACGGCAACCTCGGCAACGACAGGCTCTTCGGTAACCAGGGAGACGACAAGCTCTGGGGCGGGGCGGGCAACGACACGCTCGATGCCGGGCCCGATATCGATGTTCTCGATGGCGACGACGGCAACGACCGGCTTCTCGGTGGCGACGGGATGGATCATCTCCTCGGCGGCCCTGGCGACGACTGGCTCGACGGCGGCGGTGGCGATGACAACGTCGACGGCGAGGCGGGAAATGATCTCCAGTATGGTGGCAGCGGCAACGATCTCGTCGACGGTGGCTCGGGCAACGACGTCCTTCACGGGGGCATCGGAAACGACCAGCTCGTCGGTGGCTTCGGCAACGACACGCTCTATGGCGAGAGCGGGGACGATCAACTCGACGGCAACGACGGCGATGACAGGATCCACGGCGGCAGCGGCAACGACGACAACTTCGACGAACAGCGCCTCCTCGACCAGAGCGCGGAAGATGCCGGCGACAATCTTCCCAGCGGCGGGAACGGCTCCGTGACGGCCGGGGCATCGACGGCTGCGGTCAGTACGATCATGTTCGGCACCGACGGCAGCGCCACGATCGTCGGCACCTCGGGACGGCGGGGCGACAAGCAATACTTCGCCTTCACGGCTGCGGCCAACGCCGCTCTCGCCGTGAGCATCGCCAAGGATGCCGCGGGGCGCTACGCGGAACTCGAGATCGAGGATGCCACGGCCTCGCGATCGCTTCTGGAGTTGCGGCCGCGGAGCGACGCCACGAACTCGGGGAGGGTCAGCGTCGTCAAGGGCCGGCGTTACGTCCTCGAACTGCGATCCCAGGACATGGACCCTGTGGCCTTCGTGGGCCGCTTGCAGTTGCTGTCGTGAGCCGGCGAGGCCGACGGGGGGCGTGCGCTGCGGTCGATGCGTTGTGTCGCTTTGATACGACGCGATCCAGAGCTTCGTCTTTCGCTCGATGCCCTCGGTTCGTAGGAATCGACGACTGAGCGGCCTGTCTGGGGCGCTGTTGGTCACCCTGCCTTCATGTCCCCTGCCGGATGCTGACGCATCCGGCAGGGGGCTGCTGTTGACGGAGCCGGGGGCTGATGTTCTCCCGACGATCAGCGGGCACTGAAGCCGGTCGGAAGCGTCCGGGCCGCCCGGAACATCCCAAGCAAGGTCGCTACGCGGGGAGAGAGAATCGAGAGGCCGTAGTTGAGCTTGGCCTGGGGGGTTGCCGGCGGCGTGCGGACGAGGGCCACCGCGGGGCTGATGCGCGGCGAGACCACGCCGAGGGCAGCCAGTCGGCCGGCCGGGGTCGTGAAGCCCCCCTTCTGGAAGATGAGCACGGCATTGCTCAACCGGGGCGAGATCAGCCCCAGCGGGCTCACCGTCGGCAGGCCGGGCTGCGCCGGCACGAGCGGCTTGTTGAGGCGGGCGAGAATCCCCCCTCGTCCGCCGCGATTGAAGAGCCCGGCTGCCTCCGACTCGGTCGCTCCGACTGCCACGATCGCTGCCGCCAACACCGCCGCCGTCATGACCTGCTTCATGTTCCTGCTTGCTCCTTTGAATAAGTCTCTGGGTTGCATACTCGGCGTGCTTGCCGGGGCGAGAAGCAGGGCACGCTGCTCTCCGTCCGGTGACGACGATACTTGCGGCGAGTCGCTTTTCAACGTCTGGGAACGCTGAAAACAGGCGCGGAAACATGGGAAATAGTGGTGCCGGAGGGGCGTGATTGGCCGATCCGCCAATTGACCGGCGAGGCATTTGTGATTCCGACCGCGGAGGAGTGTGAGGAGCCTGCACGCGGGGGGGCATAATGGGAGGCATGATCGTTTCCCCCTTCGTCCACGCGGTGGCGGTGTTTCTCGCGACGGCCTTTGCGGCCGAGACCGTGCCGATCGCCACGGTGACGGCGCTCGCCCCGACGGCGCTTGCGAAGCGGCCGGGGGTGACGGTGCGCGGCACTGTCATCCATGTCGATGCACTCCTCCACGAACTGATTGTGGAGGACAAGAGTGGCGGAGTCGTCGTTGATCTCGGCGCCGCAGCGGTCGAATCCGCGAAGGCGATCGCGATTGGCGAAGAGGTCGAGATCACGGGCCTGATCGGCCCGGGCGAGTATGCCCCGATCGTGAGTGCTTTCCGTCTCGAGAGCCACGGCCACCGCGACCTTCCCGCGCCGAGGCGGTGTGATCCCGAGGCGTTTCTGGCCGGAAGCGATCATGGCCGCCTCGTCGAGGTCGAGGGGATCGTGCAGCAAGCGTGGCACGATGGGGATCGCGTGCTCCTCGACTTGGAGACGGCCGGGCGGCTGTTCACGGCCGAGATTCCTGCCGCGGTGGTCGCGGCGGGGGCGCCGGGCGGTGATCTCCAGGGACTCGTCGATGCGGTCGTGGTCGTCGCCGGGCCGGTCAAGACGGTGAGCAATACGCGGGGTGAGACGCTGCGGCCGTGGGTGATCGTCGATCGGGCCGAGTGGTTCACGGTCGTGTCGGGGAGCGTGACATTCACGCAGTCGTCGGTACCACTCGAATCGATCGGCAGCTTTCGGCCTTCGTTCGTGGGCGGGCACCGCATCCAGACCTTCGGGACGGTGATCCACGCGGTACCCGGCCGCCTGCTCCACCTCCAAAACGGCCACCATGGGGTGACGGTGCGGATCGGGGCCGAGGCCGAGGGAGGCGACAAGACGTTTCTCCCCGGTGATCAGGTCGAGGTGGCGGGATTCATCGATCGCTCGGGGCATGTGGCGTCGATCCGCGGTGCCGCCGTGCGGAAGTTCGGCCACGGTGGGACCCCGCTACCGTTGACCGTCACCCCGGAATCGATCCTCCGGGTCAACACCTCTTCCGCCGCCGGTGACATCCAGGCCGAGCCGGGGGATTTCGAAGGCTGCCTTGTCCGCACTCAAGGCCAGCTCATCCAGGCCCAACCGACGGTTTCCGGCGGGGTGTTCGTGCTCCGCTCGGCGGGAACGATCGTGAATGTCGAGGCGGACGCAGCGTCGTTCGCCCCTTTTGAAGCGACGGCTCCCGGGACGTCGATGGAGGTCACGGGAGTGGCGGCGATCGATTGGGGGGCGTCCCTCGAGTCGCCGGAAGGGGGATCTCCTGAACGTGTCCGACTCCTGGTCCGGTCGGCCGATGATCTCCGCATTCTCAAGACCCCATCATGGTGGACTACGGCCCGACTCCTTGTGGGGCTGGTCGCCACGGCGATGATCCTGACGACGGCGCTGGGATGGGTGGTGTTGCTGCGACGGCAATTGGCCTCCCAGCAGCGGCTCCTGGCCGCCGAAATGCGATCCCGCCGGGATGCCGCCGTCGAGTTCGAGGCGACGCTTCGGGAACGGACGCGGCTGGCGGCCAATCTCCATGACACCCTCCAGCAGACGATTGGCGGGATCGGGTATCAACTCGATGCCTGCCTGACCGGCTCGGGGGGCGTCAGCGACGAGACGAAGCGGCACGTCGACGTCGCCCGGCGGATGGTGAGCTACGCCGCCACCGAGGTTCAAGGGGCGGTGTGGGCGATGCGGAGCCTGTCGCTCGGCGGGAAGTCGCTCGGGGAGGCGCTGCGAGACCTCGTCGTGCGGGTCGGTCATGGACGGGCCGCGAAAATCACCGTCGGCGTCGAGGGAGGCTTCGGAGATCTCCCCGAGTTCGTCGCCGGTAATCTCCTCCTCATCGGCCAGGAAGCGGTCCACAACGCCCTTCGTCACGGCGCCCCCACAGCGATCGACGTCGCTCTCGTCGACGACCGTGGCGATGGGCGGATTCACCTTCGCGTCACCGACAACGGCCGCGGTTTCGTCGTTGGAAAGCAGCGCGGGGCGAGCGAGGGGCACTTCGGCCTCCAGGGCATGCGAGAGCGGACGGAGCGGCTCGGTGGGACGTTCACGATCACGAGCCTGCCCGGGGAGGGGACCGTCGTCGAGGCCACCATCGCGCGACGCGACTACGACGGCCAGATCGACGGTCGGGCCGAGCCTTTCCAGGCCGCGCCGCTGCCGCGTCGCTGAGACGCTTCCAGCCGTGGTGAAAAAACGGCAACCATTGGCGGATCGGCCAATGGCAGTCGGCAACGCCGGGGCGAACAATCAGCCTCGTCCCCGCGTACCGCCCCCCGTCGGATGGCTGGCCCGTCCGGGGACGAAGAGGAAGAAGGTGACGACATGGATGCGTTCCACCGCTTGGCGATGGTTTCCAGTGACCCCAGAGCCAGAGGTGAAGGGGAGGAGCAAGCCGGGCTCGGACGGCCTTGGCTCGTGATCTCGGCGCTCGTGCTCTTGGCGCTGTCGGCGGCGGTGTTCCTGCTCAGCTGACGCAGCCAGGTCCTACCGTTTTTCAGCCGGCTTTTCTTGTCGATTGCCCCCGGTTCTCCACCATGGCACGGCAGGCGGGCTGCCCGAACGGGCAGGTCGTGGCTGCCCGACATTGGCGGATCGGCCAATGGATTCGACCCGGTGGCGAAGGTAGACCAGAGGGGTCATTGGACCACCCCACCCGTGCCCCGGGGGCCGTCGGCAGGAGGCCCGCCCTGGTGCATGGTCAAATCCGATGACAGGACGTGGTGCACGACGTGCATCACCCGAGGAAAGCGTTCCGGTTCCTGGTCGAGTGTCCGGCGTCCCGCGCGGCCGTCGTGCCGGAGGCCATGATCGGACGGACGGTGATCGTAAGCAGGTTCACCGTCGGTCAACGGGGCGTTTTCCGCGCGGCGGGTCATCGGTGGATCGAAGGGGGCATCCCTGCGGTGCCTCCCGAAAGCCCCGGTGGCCCGCCCGTCGGGAGCCCTTTCTGGAGCGCTGTCGATGAACACCTCCGCCGGATGCCCCGAGATCCGCGTGATGCTCGTCGATGACCATCCGGTGATGCGGGTGGGGCTCGCGAGCGTGCTGTCAATGAGCCACGGATTCTCGGTGGTCGCCCAGGCCGAAGACGGCCTTTCGGCGATCGATCTCTACCGTCATCACACCCCCGACATCGTGCTCCTCGATGTCAGTATGGAGCGAATGGACGGCATCGACACCCTCCGCCGGCTGCTCGGTGGTTTCCCCGCTGCCCGAGTGATCATGCTCACCTCGTCGCAGGCCCCAGAGGACATGGGGATGGCGATGATGGCCGGGGCCTGCGGCTACCTCGTGAAGACCATCCATCACGAGGCACTCGCGGCGGCGATCCGTACGGTGCATGCGGGCGGCGTGATCGATCCCCCCGCGTCGGCCGCGAGTTTCCGGGATGGCCCGCTCTCGCAGCGCGAGGTGGAGGTCCTCGGGCTCATCCGCCAGGGCTACTCCAACGACGAGATCGGCTCGCTCCTCGGGATCTCCGAGCGGACGGCCCGGGCCCACGTCTCCGCGATCCTTGCCTCGCTCGGCGCTGCCGACCGGGCGCAGGCGGTGGCGCTGGGCTTCGAATTGGGGATCCTCCGCCCCTCGCTCCGTTCCGGTGGATGAGCGAGCGGGCTGACGGCGGCCTCGTCGCGGGCTTACACTGTCGGCCATACCCCGGTGGATGGACGAGCTCGTTTGCCGGGATGGTGGGGCCGAAGCGGTCCTGCGCAACACTGAAAAGAGAACGGAGAATCACGATGAAACGCACCGTGCTGATGGCCCTGATCGCCGTGGGGCTGGCCTTCGTGGCCGCCGTGGCCGATGCCCAGGTGAAGAAGGGGAAGACCCGCCCGGCGACGACGAAGCAGTTGATGAGTGGAGTCGTCCAGCCGCACTGTGCGGCGATCGGTGAGGCCGTCAAGCAGGCCCCGGCCGACGATGCCGCCTGGGAGAAGGTCGCGACCCACGCTGCGGTCCTCAACGAGATCTCCTACACGCTCATGGACGACGGCCGCTGCCCCGATGCCGAGTGGGCCAATGCCTCGACGATCCTCCGGACGGCGAGCGACGCCCTCCTCGTGAAGGCGCAGGCGAAGGATCACGCCGGTGTCGCCGCCGAGTTCGCCAAGCTCACCGAGTCGTGCGGCACCTGCCACAAGGCCCACAAGAAGTAGTCGCGACGGAGTCGCGGCACGAATGCGCCGCGAAGGCCGGCAGGCCGCGCCGACATCCCTCGAAAAAACAATCCGCCGCCGTGGCGCTTGGCCACGGCGGCGGTGTTGTTGAAGGAGACAAGGATCGGCGACGGATCAGCGACGGACCGCAGGGCACCCACGAGGCCCTTGGTCACGGGCTTCCCAGGCAAAAGAGATGCTCCTCGCCGCGGACGAAGAGTTGGTTTCCTGCCGCTGCCGGAGTGGCATCGACCCCTTCCCCCATGTCGTTCGTCGCCACGACCTTCAACACCGGCGCGTCCTCGACGACCGCGATCGTGCCGCGCCGGTCGGTAAGGTAGACATGCCCACCGGCGGCGATCGGCGAGGCGTAGATGTTGTTCACCCCCTCGATCCGTGCCGTCTCCCACAGCGGCTTGCCGGTCGCGGCATCGACGCAGGTGAGGAGCCCCGACTTCTCCTTGTAAAACCAGAGCCGGCCATTCGAGAGGAGCGGTGAGGCGACGTCGGGCGTGTCTTTGGAACGCGTCCAGAGAACGCTCTTCCCCCCGTCGAGATCCCCGTTCCCGGCGAGGTCGAAAGCGCCGAGAAAGGCGCCGCGGAAGCCGCTTGTCACCCAAGCGACGCCGTCGACCGCCACGGCCGAGGCGCAGGGCCGCTGCGTCTGCCCGGCGCAGCGCCACAGCTCCTTGCCCGTGGCGAGATCGTAGCCGCGGGCGGCGTTCTGGCCGTTCATCACGACTTGCTTCCGCCCGGCCTTGTCAACGGCGACCAGCGGCGAGCACCAGCCGGTCGGCTCGTCGCGCGGCGTCTCCCACACGGTCTTGCCGGTGCGCGCGTCGACGGCGATGAGCTTCGACGGCCCTTCGTGGTCCCAGGGAACGAGGACGAGATCGCCCGAGACCGTCGGGGAGCTCCCCTCGCCGAAGCCGTTGCGGACCTTCATGTCGCCGAAGTCACGGTCCCACACCGGCTCGCCATCGACGGTGTAGCAAAAGAGCCCGCGTGAACCGAAGTGGGCGTAGATCCGCTCGCCGTCGGTGCAGGGGGAAGCGGAAGCGAAGCCGTTGGTCTGATGGGTGCCCTCGTGGGGCTTCGCCGTGACGGCCGTCCTCGACCACCGTTCCTTCCCTGTCGCCCTGTCGAGGCAGAGGACGCGGAACTCGAAGGTGTCGGTGCTGCCGGCTACCGGCACGGCGGTGGTCACGAAGACACGATCCCCCACGATGACCGGGGACGAGGATCCCCGACCGGGAATCGCCACTTTCCAGACGACGTTCTCGGTAGCACTGAATGAAACCGGCGGCTTGGCGTCAGGGGCGACGCCGTTGCCGAGCGGACCGCGCCAGTGGGGCCAGTCGTCGCCGTGAAGCGGGGCGGCGGCGAGCGCCTGGAGGAGGATGCAAAAGGAGAGGAGGAGGCAAAAGGAACAGAGCGGTCGTTTCACGAGGTGACTCCTGGGGGCCGGGGTGACGCTTCTGTTTCAGGCGATGGACCGGGATCAGTTGCCGAGGGCCGATTCGAGGGTGTCGAGCCGGGCCCGCAGGGCCGCCACCTCCCCTTCGAGCGCTGTGACCTTTTCGACCATCGCCGCAATCGCACTTTCGGGAACGCTGGGCTGAGTCTTCGGAGAAGCCGCAGCGTCGATAGCCGGGCGGGGCACCGTCACGGCGCCGGCGTCGGTGTCTTCGTCATCCTCGTCGTCATCAATCCCGCCAGCCGTCGCGGGGGAAACCGCGCCTGCGTCGGCGGCGAACGTCTGCCCGGCCACGCCGAGCTTCGCCCGGACCTTCTCGAGCTTCTCTTCCGGAAGGAGGCCGTGGGTGAGGATCCGGCCGCGGCCGGGGGGCGAGAGCCAGACGACGAGCCCGCGGGCCGCGAGACCGTCGAGCCGAGTGCGGAGGATCTGGAGATCGGGGATCGGGTCCATCCGGCTGGCGCGGCCGCGGAGATCTCCCTCGCTCTGCTCGCCCCGCAGAAGGAGTTCGGCGAGGATCGACAGATCCTCCTTCTCGATGCCGCCGAACCATTCATAGCCGTAGTGACGATACCGGGGAACGCGACCGCTGCCGTAGATCTCGGCGACGACACCGGCGGCCCGAAGTGTTTCCAGCGCCCTTCCGACCTGATCCTCGTCGACGTTCATCAACGGATCGCGGTTGTTCTTCTGATTGCAGCCGGTGATGATCGCGTTGAGGGAGAGCGGATAGGCCTCCGGCGTCGTCTTACCCTTCTCGATGAGCACGCCCAAGACGCGCCGCTCAACGCTGTCGAGCGGTCGAACCCGCGATCCCGGACGATCCGTGTCGCTCTCCATGCGAAAAACTGGCTCCTTCCCTTGGGGAAAATCGCCGGTGACGGGGAATGCCCCCGGCACCGGCCGTAGCTCGAGATCGGCTTGGCGTTCACTTCCCCTTGGCTGGCAACGCGTCACCATGATGCGGGCAGCCATCGGGGCTGAACAGGGCGCTCGATTCCTCTCCCCTCGCCGTGACGTAGGCGACGAGATCGAGGACCTCGTCGCGGGTGAGCTTGTCGAGGAGCCCCTTGGGCATGATCGACACTGGCGACGTGACCCGTTCCTCGATGTCGGTC
>JBIIQL010000497.1:0-3304 GCA_044342095.1 Pirellulales bacterium | reverse complement strand
AAGGCGCCGCCGCGGAGCCCGGTGGCACCGGCTGCCTTGACGGCCTTCGCCGTGGCAACGATCTGCTCTGAACTCTCCACCGAGCAGGGGCCGGCGATCACGCCGACATGGCCGCCGCCGACGACCAGCGGCCCCGCCCGGACGATCGTCGGCGTCGGCTGGACCTCGCGGCTGGCCACCTTGTAGGGGGCAAGGATCGGCATCACCGTGGCGACACCGGGAAGTGTTTCGAGCCCTGATCCGACGATGTCGCGCTCGTCGCCGACGACGGCCACGACCGTCCGTTCCGTGCCGACGATCGTGTGCGGCTTGAGCTTCAACTCTTCGACGCGCGCCACCACCCGGTCGAGGTCCTCGCGCGACGCGCCAGCCTGCATGACGATGATCATCTCGGTTCGTTGTCCTTCTCGGTTGTCGGGGCATCCTGCCCCGGGGCCAGGGTATCGCCGCGTTTTTCGACCGCGGCCCGGGTGGTGATCTCGATCCTCTCGCCAGCATCCGTCTTCCGGATCACGTAGACGAGCTTCCCGTCGGGGTTGGCCTTGGCGAGGATCGCCCGAAGGATCTCCGCCGCCGGCTTCTGTTTCTCGTCGAGGCCGAACGATTGATTCTTTGTGATTCCCTCGAGTTGGAGGTCGCTGCCGAGGATTTCCATCTCGACGCCGATCTCGTCGGCGATCATCTGGATCGACTTCTCGAGCGTGTCCTTCACGAATACCAGCGAGATCGGCTTGGCAAGCGCGCCGAGCGCCCCGGGCGGCGCCTGCGTTGGCCCGGAGCCGGAGGCCGCGGCGAGCGGGGCGCCGCCGGCGCGTGGCGTCTGCTCGAGCGCGAGTTCGGCGGCGAGGGCGAGGTTGTGGGGGGCGTGCTCGGGGAGCCACGCGTTGACGATCACCCCGCGGCCATCGGCCCCGGCGTGGACATGATCGGCCACCACGCCGAGCATCCGCGGGAGCCGCATCACGAGCTTCCGGCCGTAGGGATGGGGATCGAGGGCGTTGCAGTATTCCTCCGTCCGCTCGGCCATCGTCGCCACGTTCCCCGCGAGACGCTTTGCCAGTTGCCGCGGCGAGGTGCCGGCAGGGGGCACGGCGTCGAGTTCGAGATAGCTGTTGGGGCCGAAGTGGAGGCTCAACGCCGCCGCCCGGACCGAGTCGCCGAAAAACCAGGCCAGCGGCTCGACGAGCTTGGCCAACGGCCCGGCGAGGACGGGGCGGCCGTCGTGGAGGAGATAGTCGGGCGAACCGAAGAGCGTGAGGTGGCGGGAGGCGTCGAGCATGCCGACGAGTTCTTCGAGGTCGCGAGGCAGGCTCGCCTCGATGCCGTCGTCGCGAGCGCCTCCTTCCGCCCCGCCCCCGGTCACGGCCCGGTGGGCCTGGATCGATTGGCGGACGAGTTCTTCCGGGCCGAGGACGAGCACATGACCGTCGGCGTCGGAGGGGAGCCAAAAGGCGATGCCAGCGCCCACGTGAAGCGTCTCACCGTCGATCTCGTCGGGGGTCGTCGTCCCCCAGGCCTTCCGCCGCGCGTCGTCGTCGAGGGCCACCGGAAGCGGTTCGCTGCCGCGCAGTGTCACGCCACCGACCACCTCGTCGGGCCCCCCCGCCTGCCAGGCCGCCTGGAGATCGGTGATCGATTCCGGCGGGCAGGACGCAAGCCTGCTGAGTGTTTCGAGCCCCGCGGCAGCCCGCGGCCCGAGGGAACGAACGAACCGCTCCCCCTCCGTGGTCGCAAGCGCCTCGGCCGGCCGGGCAAGGAGGATCAGTTGCGATCCCGGCGGGAGATATTGGAGACGCGGCGGCGCGCCGGGGGGCTGCGGACTTTCGTAGGCGATCTCGACGGAATCGGTGTCGACGAGCGTCGTGATCGATTCCACCTTCGGCCTCGGGCCGCGGGGGGAGACGCCTGCGTCGGCCGGGGGAGCGGCTCCATTCCCGTCGGACGGAACGCCTTCGGCACCGTCGCTCGCCTTCCCTTCGCTTGGGGATGCTTCCGGCGCGGCGTCTTTTGTCGTGGGTGCCGCGGGAGGCGCCTTTTTGGCGGCCGGTCGGAGGACAAGGACCGCGCCAACAACCGAGACGGCGAGGAATCCGAGGCCGCCGAGGGCCGGAAGGAGCCAGTTGGGACGCGGAGGCTTCGGCTTCGCCCGTGGGGCCGCTGCCGCGGTGTCGAGGATGGCGATCTCCGCGGGGGCATCGGTGCCGGGCTCCGCCGCGGCCGGACCGGAGCCGGGGGTGATCATCTCGCGCTGGTCGGGAAGCGTGCCTGACACCGGGGGCTGGCCGAGGCAGGTGGCGATCGCGTCGGCCGCCTCGGCGGCAGTCGGGTAGCGGTCGGCCGGGCGCGGGGCGGCGAGGTAGGAAACGAGCGTCGCCACCTCGACGGGCACCTTCGTGGTCGGGAGGGGCGCCGGCCCCTGACCGGCTGCGACCTGGGAGAGCGTCTTTTGCGGATCCCCCTGCCAGCCTGGCGGGCCCCCGGCAAGAAGGGCGTGGAAGAGGCAGCCGATCGCGTAGACATCGGCGGAAGTCGTGGCGATCCGCCCGTTTTTGAGCAGCTCCGGAGCGAGAAACGAGGCCCGGGTGCCGAGCCGGGCGACCGCCTCGGGCGTGTCGATCTCGAGGCGGGCAGGGACGACGTGCGGATCGGCAACGAGTGGGAACTGGAGGAGGCGAATGGCCCCCTCGGTCTCCTTCGAGCCGGTGTCGGGCGTGGCGCGGCGAACGCTGTCGAGCGAGATCGCGCCATGGACGACGCCGAGGCGGTGAAGCTCGGCCACGGCCTTGGCGACGGCGAGCACGATCGCCCCCGCCTCGGTGACCGGGATCGCCCCGCGCTTCGACAGTTCGTCGGCCAACGGGGCCCCGATGACGTCGTCGGCGAGGACAAATCGCTGCGATCCCGCCTTCTCGAGCGCCCACGTCTTCGTAAGCGTCGGGTCGGTTGCCTCGGTGACGGCCTTCGTCCGCTTGAGGATGTCGGACCACACCTCGGGTTGCTGGCAGTATTTGTTGTTGAGGGCCGAGATGCCGACGAGCCGGCCGGAGGGCTCGTGTCGCGCCCGGAACACCGTGCCGCCGCGGCCGGTGTCAAAGCGGTCGAGGAGCCGGTAGTCACCGAGGAAGAACGGCCCCTTCTCCCCACGGAGCAGCCGCTTCGACTGCCATTCGGTGACCACGTTCCGCTTCACGAGCCAGCGGGCGACCAGCTCAGTGGCGCTGGCCGCCGAGGCACCGGGGGGAAACGGCAGCCCCTCGAACTCCCGGCGGAGCTTGTCGAGCGACGCCGCCTCGGCGAGCTTCGA